>CAYXZN010000256.1:0-2892 GCA_964469325.1 uncultured Steroidobacteraceae bacterium | reverse complement strand
AACTGGCGACACCTGGATTTTCAGTCCAGTGCTCTACCAACTGAGCTACCTCGGCCCGCTGGCTCGATCCAGGTTAGCGGCCTCGCTCGTGGTCGCGTCTCGACGTCCGAATCTACCACACCGCCCCGGCGGTCACAACGCGGTCACCCCGGCCCCGGCTCCGCGGGATGCAGGCCGGGCGGCACCTCAAGTCCCATCTGGCCGGCGATCCGCTCCAGCGTCCGGATCCGCTCGCCGATGGGTGGGTGCGTGTCCCACATCGACGACGCGCGCTCCTCGAAGCTCTTGACGGGGTTGACGATGTACAGGTGCTGGGTGGCCCGGTTGGCCACCTCCAGCACCTCGCCGTCGTCGGCGATCTTGCGCAGCGCGGCGGCCAGCCCCAGCGGGTTGCGGGTCAGCTCGACCGCCGACACGTCGGCCAGGCCCTCGCGCTGTCGGCTCACCGCCAGCTGGACCATGCGGGAGAAGAGCGGGGCCAGGATGGCCAGCACGATCGCCAGCACGAAGATGAGCGCCGCCGCCCCGCCGCCGCCACGGCCTCCGCCGCGGCCTCGGCCGCCACGCCAGAAGCCCCAGCGCAGGAACCAGTCGGACAGCAGCGCGATCGCCCCGACCAGCACCCCGACCAGCAGCGCGAAGCGGATGTCGTAGTTGCCGACGTGGCTCAGCTCGTGGGCGATCACCCCCTGCAGCTCCTCGCGGCTCAGCTTGTCGACCAGCCCGGTCGTGACGGCGATCGAGGCGTGCTTGGGGTCGCGGCCGGTGGCGAACGCGTTCGGTGCGGTGTCGTCGATGACGTACACCTTCGGCATCGGCAGCCCCGATGCGAGCTTCATCTCGGTGACCACGTTCACCAGCTGGCGCTGGTCCTCTGACGGGTTGGCCAGGTCCACCGGCTTCGCCCGGCTGCTCAGCAGGACCAGCCGGTCACCGGCGAAGTAGGCGCCGATACTGGCCGCCGCCGCCACCACCAGGGCAACGATCACCCCACCCCAGCCCGTCTCGGTCGCCGCGCCGATGGCGCCCCCCAGCAGGCCGAGCAGGACCACCACTGCTCCGATCAGCAGCCACGACCGCCGACGGTTGCGGTCGATCTCCCGCCAGAAGGTGGTCGGTGCCGCGGCGGCGCTCATCGGTCCTCGGCCGGCGGTGCGCCGGTCGTCAGCGGAGGCTGACGGCGGGGACCGCGGTATCGGCCTCCTCGATCTCGAAGTACTCCCGCTGCGGGAAGCCGAGCGGCCCGGCGATCACGATGTTCGGGAAGGTCTGAATCGAGGTGTTGTACTCGCGGACCGTGCTGTTGTAGTGCTGTCGGCTGAAGGCGATCTGGTTCTCGGTGGTGGTCAGCTCCTCCTGGAGCTGCATCACGTTCTCGTTCGCCTTCAGCTCCGGGTAATTCTCCACCACCGCGAACAGTGAGCGCAGCGCGCCGGTGAGCATGTTCTCGGCCTGGGCGGCCTCGTGGGCGCCCTGCGGCCCGCGGGCGCCGGCGGTGACCGCCGCGGCGCGCGCCTCCGTCACGTTCTGCAGGACCTCCTGCTCGAACTGCATGTAGCCCTTCACCGCCTCGACCAGGTTCGGGATCAGGTCGTGGCGTCGCTTGAGCTGGACGCTGATCTGGTTCCACGCCTCGTCGACCTGGTTCCGCAGACGGACCAGCGAGTTGTAGACGAAGATGACCGCCAGGACGACGACGGCCAGCACGATGAGGGCGATCCACCAGGCACTCATCCGGCTCGGGCTCCTTGGTGAGTGGGGGCACGGTTTCCGAAGGGCAGCCGGGCAATCGTACCAGTCCCCTCCAACGCCGGTCCCCGGCGGTGTCCCGAGGACGGCTGATGTGGCGCTCCTGCGTTGGGCGAAGCAGGTGCGGGAAGCCGCACAGGCATGGGCGCAAGAGCCCCGCCGGGCGTCCGTCCGAGTGGCAGGGCGGTGGTGGGCGGTGAGGGGCTCGAACCCCCGACCTCCTCGGTGTAAGCGAGGCGCTCTAACCGGCTGAGCTAACCGCCCGTCCCCGATGGTACCCCACGCGAAACGCCGCTCCGGGGAGCGGCGTTCATCGGTCGGTCGAAGGTTGGTGCCCAGGCCGGGACTTGAACCCGGATGGGTTTCCCCATACGCCCCTCAAACGTACGCGTATACCAATTCCGCCACCTGGGCAAGGTGGTACCGAGGGAGGGACTTGAACCCACACGGCCTTGCGGCCACTAGGTCCTGAACCTAGCGCGTCTACCTATTCCGCCACCTCGGCATGGCCAGCTCGGGAGGTACTCCCGGAGGGGTCATCGATGATAGCACAGTGGCGGCCACCGCCCTGACCACCACGAGGCGCCCGACGGTCAGATCGCGTTCGCGTCGGGGACCAGGTTGAGCAGCGAGAAGACGACGAACAGGACGGCCAGCAGGATGGTGAGGCGGAACAGGGTCCGCTCGATCCCACGGCGGCTGCGGTAGGCGGTGACCTCGCCGCCGAAGGCGCCGCCGAGGCCGGTCCCCCGCTGCTGGAGCAGGATCGCGGCGATCAGCGCCACGGCGAGGATCATCTGGGAGACGACGATCAGGTCCATCGGCCGCGCAGTATACCGGTCACCGGGCCGGGCGGCGAACCGCGCTCACCCGCGGGACGGCTCCGGCTCCAGCAGGCTGCGGCCGGTCATCTCGGGCCCCGGGTCCAGGCCCATCATCTCGCACAGGGTGGGCGCCACGTCGGCCAGGATCCCGTCGCGCAGCCTGCGTCCGCGCCACCGCTCCCCGACCAGCGCCAGCGGCACGGGGTTGGTGGTGTGCTTGGTCTGCGGGTTTCCCTGCTCGTCCCGCATCTCCTCGATGTTGCCGTGGTCGGCGGTGATCACCACCGCCGCGCCGGCGGCGAGCACGGCATCCGCCACC
>CAYXZN010000255.1:0-2925 GCA_964469325.1 uncultured Steroidobacteraceae bacterium | reverse complement strand
CGCTCCAGAACCTGATCGTGGAGAAGTGGATCGGCCGCGGGGACTCGAAGATCGGCTGGCGCTTCGAGTACGAGATCGTGGCGGTGGACGGCGACGCGGCGGTGATCGAGGGCTGGACCTACTACGATCGCGAGCCGGACCTCGAGGCGTGGGAGGAGGCGTACGCCAACATCTGGGTCATCCGCTTCGCCGACGACGGCCGCGCCCATGAATTCGCCGAGTGGTGGGTGGAGCGCCCGCGCGACTGACGGTCGCCGGCGTTCAGCGGTCGAGGGTGTAGTAGCTCCCGGCGTCGCGCATGCCGGCGGCGCGGTACAGCTTGTGGGCGGTGGTGCGCTGGAAGCCGGACTCGAGCACGGCGCCGTACGCTCCCCGGCGCCGCGCTTCCGCGAAGGCGGCGTCCAGGAGCGCCGCGCCGAGCCCCCGCCCCCTGGCTCGCTCGGTGACCAGCAGGTCGGGGATCCACGCCAGGCCGGCGGTGGCGAAGAACGGCTCGCGCAGCTCGAGCGAGCAGCACCCGACCGCCTCGCCCGTGAGCTCGACCAGGAGGGACGCCGTGTTCGGACGCCGAACGTGGTCGTCGTACGTCCTTCTCAGCGCCGCGACCCGCTCCTCCGAGGGGGCGGGTCGGCCCAGCTCGGCGAGCAGGCGCGTCACGGCCTCGAAGTCGTGCTCGTCGTCGCGGATCGGCCGAACGTGGGCGTCGGGGTTGAGGCGCACGCCGCGCGCTCGCAGCGGGACCGCCTCGAAGTACTTCCCCGCCTCCACGAACCCGGCCCGCTGGTACAGGGCGCGGGCCTCGGGTCGCTGGTAGCCGACCTCGAGCGTCATTCGGTGCCCGCCACGCAGCCGCCACTCGGCGATCGCCGCCTGGAGCAGCGCGTGACCGATCCCCCGCCGGCGTGCCACGGGCCGCACGTAGAAGTCGCTGACCCAGCCCTCGTACGTCGCGTGGTTGAGCCGTCGCCGGAACCAGAGCAGGATCAGCCCCGCCGGCTCGCCGTCGGCGACGGCCAGGAACGGGGCGGCATCGGCGCTGCCCAGCATCGCGTCGTAGCGCGAACGATGCGGCTCCGGATCGGTGTCGGGCAGGCCGTAGAGCTCCCGCACCACCCCGAGCGCGACCTCGAAGTCGTCGCGACCGAGCGGCCGCAGCTCGACGCCGGGTGGGGTCGGGACCGCCAGTCCGCCGACCGGGTGGTCGGGATTGCCGAGCGCCATCGGCCTAGCGGCCCTTGAAGTCGGGGGCGCGCTTCTCCAGGAAGGCGGCCATCCCCTCCTTCTGGTCCTCGCTGGCGAAGAGGAGGTAGAAGAGACGGCGCTCGTGGGCGAGCGCATCGGTCAGGCTCATCTCGTAGGCGGCATTGACCGCCTCCTTGGCCAGCCGCAGGGCGATCGGCGACTTCGTCGCGATCGTTGCCGCCAGCTCGAGGGCGTCCTCCACCAGCAGCTCGTCGGGCACCACGCGGGCCACCAGGCCCAGCCGATGCGCCTCGGCGGCGTCGATGGGGTCGCCGGTCAGGATCATCTCCATCGCCTTCGACTTCCCGACGGCTCGCGTCAGCCGCTGCGTCCCGCCTGCCCCCGGGATGACGCCGATGTTGATCTCCGGCTGCCCGAACTTCGCGGACTCCGAGGCGACGATGAGGTCGAGCGTCATCGCCAGCTCGCATCCCCCGCCCAGGCACCAACCGGAGACGGCGGCGATGACCGGCTTGGCGACGCGGCGGATCCGGTCCCACTGGCCGATGCGGTTGCCGCGCAGCATGTCGATCGGGCTGGCCCCCGCCATCTCGCCGATGTCGGCGCCGGCCGCGAAGGCCCGCTGGCTGCCGGTCACGACGACGCAGCGCACCGCATCGTCGCGGTCGAGCTCCTCGAGCGCGGCGCACAGCTCGTCCATGAGCTGCGAGTTGAGCGCGTTCAGCTGCCCGGGTCGGTTGAGGCGCACCAGCGCCACGCGGCGCTCGGCGTCGCGCTCGACGATGACCAGCGCGTCGCCGGTGTCCGGGCTCGCAGTCATGGGCAGGCGTTGCATCGAGCGGGGGTATCGGCCAAGCACGGCTCTTTGAGGAGCCCTCGCTGCACGCGCGTTCCATACCGTGGCACAGGGCGGCAGGCTCGGCCCCGGCCAGCCGCCAGGTTGGCCGTTACCCCCGCCGGGTGCAATGGCCGCGGGCGCAGGCCCCGCACGCTACAGCGTGGCGTCGTCATCGGCGATCGAGAGGAGGACCCCCGCCTGGGCGAAGTTGCGCAGGTCGCGCGCGCTCTCCTTGCCGGCCTCGCTGGCCAGCGCGTCGTCCAGGTCCGCGCGCGAGTCGAACAGCATCTCCGCCAGCAGGTAGTGGGTCGCCTGGCGGCCACCCACCCCTTGCAGCCGCGTCAGCCGAACGCCCCGCAGCTTCGGGTAGGCGGCGATGATCGGCGAGTGCACCTCGCGGTAGTGCAGGTCGAAGGCGGCTGGGTCCTCCGGCTGGCTGTAGAGCGCGATCAGTCGGACGGCCACGCTACTTCTTGAAGTAGTCGGCGTTGATCTGGATGTACTGCTGCTGGTCGTCCGGGACCGCGTCCTCGGCGAAGATGGCGGTCACCGGACACTCAGGCTCGCACGCCCCACAGTCGATGCACTCGTCGGGATCGATGTAGTACTGCGGATCGTCGTCGGTCGCGTGGATGCAGTCGACCGGGCAGACGTCGACGCACGATGCGTCCTTGACGCCGATGCACGGCTCGGTGATGACGTAGGTCATGACTCCTCGATGCTGCCAGATTCGCGCCGGGACGGCGATTTGAGTCTACACCGATCAGGCTCGGCTGCTGGCAGGCCTGGTCGTGCTTCGCCGGCTGGCGCCCTTCGTCTTGGCCCCTCCGGCGGCGGACTGCTCGTGGCTCGCCGCCCGCTTCTTGGGCACCGGTACCCGCTTC
>CAYXZN010000254.1:0-2929 GCA_964469325.1 uncultured Steroidobacteraceae bacterium | reverse complement strand
GCGACTTCTGCTTCTTCTTCTGTTCGCGCTCGCGCTTCTGGAGCTCGTACTTGTAGTGGCCGTAGTCGAGGATCCGGCACACCGGCGGGGCGGCAGTCGGGGCGACTTCGACCAGGTCGAGCCCCTTCTCCTGGGCCAGGGCGAGCGCTTTCGGGGTGGGCATCACCCCCAGCTGCGCCCCTTCGTCGTCGATGACCCGAACCTCGCGGATCCGGATCATCTCGTTCACTCGGAGATCCCTGGCTATCCCGTTACCCCTCCAACAAACAAGCCACCGGCCCCTTACGGACGGGTGGCCTTCAACTGCGCAAACGCCCGTGGACTATACACCGATGCCCCCGCACGGTCAACGAAACTTCACCTGCCGGCGAGGCGCATCCCCACCGTCCCGCGTCGGCGATGATTGGGCCTGATGTCGCTCCCGGTTGCGCTGCTGCCCCTCGCCGGCGGGGTGGCACTGGTCGCCTGGCTGACCGTCCTGGTCGTCATCCGCGCCGCGCCAGTGTCGCCGGCGGCCGCGCTCCCCGCCCGCCTCTCCCGTCTGTTCGCCGATGGTGCGGGGCTGGGGCGATGGGTCGGCGTCCTGATCCTGCTCGGCGCGTGGGGCGCGGCGGCGACGCACCCGCCTGCCATCGTCGACGCCCGCGCCTACTGGGGCGCGGATCTGGGCAACCTGTACACCGGCATCGTGAACGAGGTCGGCACCTTCCCCTACTCTCCGGTCGCCGGGTTCGTCGCCGAGCCATTCGGCATCCTGCCGTGGCCGGTCTTCTACGCGCTCTGGACGGGGCTCAACCTCGCCCTGCTGGCGTGGCTGCTCGGCCCGCCGGCGGCGGCGCTCACGCTGGCCTTCCCGCCGGTCCACCACGCGATCTGGATCGGCAACATCGACATGCTGCTGGCGGCGTCGATCGTGGCCGGGGTCCGCTTCCCGGCCGCCTGGGCGTTCCCCCTGCTGACCAAGGTCACGAGCGGCGTCGGCGTGCTGTGGCACGTCGGGCGCCGCCAGTGGCGCGCCCTCGGGGTGGCGCTGGGGCTCACCCTCGCGCTGGCGCTGCTCTCGTTCGCGGTCGCCCCGGGGCTGTGGTTCGACTGGGTCGAGCTGCTGCGGGCCAGCGGCGCCGCCGAGCCGCCCCGCACCCTGCTGCCGCTGCCGCTCGAGGCCCGCCTGGGGCTGGCCACGGCGGTGGCGCTCTTCGCCGGGTTCGCGGCGGCACCCTGGCTGCTGCCGTTCGCGGTGGTGCTCGCCCAGCCGGTCTTCTGGACCGCGGGCCTGTCGATCCTGGTGGCGGCGGTGCCGCTGGCCAGGCCGCTCCGGGCGTCTACCATCGCGGCGTGAACACGACCGAGGCCCTGGCCCCCAGGGCGGGGTGGCGAAGCGCGGTCCTGGACGCGCCGTGGTTCGTGCCGGCGGCGCTCGCCATCATCTTCGGCGTCGCCTACGCGGTGCTCGGCCCGGCCGGCGGCCACGGCATGTACGTCCCGCTCGCCGACGCATTCCTGCACGGCCGCCTCCACCTGCTGGACGACCGGCCGTGGCTCGAGCTGGTGCCGCGCGCCGGGGGTGGCCAATACGTCCCGCTGCCGCCGGCGCCGGCGCTGCTGCTGGTGCCGGTGGTGGCCCTGATGGGCTCGCCACCCATCGGCTCCGAGCTGACCACCAACCTGCCGGCCGCGGTGGTGGGCGCCGCGAACGTGGTGCTGGTGTGGATGCTCCTGGCCGGCTGGGGCGTCGCCGAGCGGCCGCGCATGTGGCTCACCATCGGCTTCGGGGGCGCGACCCACCTCTGGGTCGCGGCCATGGGCGGGCCCCACCACTTCGCCCACCTGGCGGGCCTGCTCTTCACCCTCATCGGCCTGAACCTGGCCGTCCGCCGCCAGGCGCCGATCTTCGCCGGCCTGGCGCTGGGCCTCGCCGCCGCCTCGCGCCTGCCGATGGGCCTGGCGCTGCCGGTCTTCATCGGCCTGTACTCGAGCGGCTGGCGCCCCAACCGCGCCCAGCTGATGCTGCTGGCCGGCCTGGCGGTGCCCGCGCTGCTCGTGGCGGGCTACAACTTCGCGCGCTTCGAGAGCATCTTCGACTTCGGCTACACCCGCATCCCATCGGGCGACGAGGGGCTGCTGGTCACCGATGAGCCGTGGTACCGCGACGGGATCCTGTCGTGGACCTACATCCACCGCCACCTGTGGGCCGCCTTTCTGGCCGGCTACAGCCTCGACTTCAACCAGCCGCCGTTCATCAAGCCCAGCATCAGCGGGCTGGCGCTCATCTACACCGCCCCGATCCTGTTCTGGTCGGTGCTGGCGCGCGGACGCTGGGTGGCGCTGCTGTGGATCGGGGTGCTGTGGGTGATGTTCCCGAACGTGACCCATGGCGCATGGGGGTTCGCCCAGTACGGCTATCGCTTCATCCTCGACGCGGTGCCGCTGCTGCTGCTCCTGCTGGGCATCGTCTTCAGGGAACGGATGGGTCGCTGGGCGATCGCCGCCATCGTCTTCGCCATCGCGGTCAACCTCTACGGGATCCTGACCCTCGACATCCTCGACTTCCACAACTGAGCGGCGCAGTCCCACTCCGCCACGCGTCGCCCGCCCGACACCCAGCCCGCCGGCGGCTCGCCGCGGTGAACGCTGGCAACCCGGGGCGGCGCGGACCCGTCGCGCACCACCAGCAGGTGCAGCGCGCCGGGGCCGACCGGCGCCAGGGACTGAGAGAGCAGCTCGACCCCGTCGGGGACGCGGACCGACCAGTCCCCTGCCAGGCGCGCGTAGAACCGGTCCTCGGTGCAGGCCGGCACCCACACCGCCTCCTCGCTCCCGCCTGCCAGCCACGGATCGGCGAGCACCAGCCGCAGCGGCTCGCCGGAGCGGTTGCGGACGGTGATGTACAGCTCCGCTGGCGCGGGCGCCAGCGAGCAGGCGGTGGCCA
>CAYXZN010000253.1:0-2943 GCA_964469325.1 uncultured Steroidobacteraceae bacterium | reverse complement strand
CATCCGAAGGGCGGAAGAGGCTCCTCGAGGTCACGTCGCTGTACGATATCGCGGCTCTGCCAGCAACGGTCGCCAGCCTCGGCGCCGGTGTGGCCGCGCTGCTGATGGGTCTCGCCCGCGGTCGAGCGGAGGTCATCGGTGCCGTCTCAGCCGCCGAGCGCCTCGACGCCGATTGGCTGGCGCGTGTGGGACGGGCGAGCTTGGCCATCAGCGGCGCGCCGGCGGATCTGGCCGAGGCCGACGCGGTGGCCGATGCGTCCGCGGCAGTCGGCGACCGATGGGCTCAGACCCTCGCCCGGCTCTTCTCGGCCTGGGGCAGAGCGGTCGAGGGCTCCGACCCGGATGCGGTGCGTCAAGCCTCGGAGGAGCTGGGCCATGCACCGGCTCTGGCCGCCGTCGCGAAGGGACTGGAGGCCCTGACGCTCGCACGGGCAGGCCGAGATCCATCGGACGCCAGCGCCCGCGCCGAGGAGATGGCTGACGCATCACGGGTTCCGATTGCACGGCTTCTCGGCCGCCTTGCGCTTGTGGAAGCGCAATCGGATGCACCGGCCGTCCACGACATCGTGCGCGAGCTGGCGGACATCGGTGTCTCGGTCGCGTCCAGGTCGACATTCGCGCGGCCTCCAGCCGCCGCAACCGCTCTGTCGAAGCCGGGCGCACGGCTCTCCCTGCTGGGTGGGTTGAGCATCGAGCTGGGTGGCAGACCCCTGTCGCTGACGGGTGTGCGTCCTCGCGTTCGCACGCTGCTCCGCCTGCTGGCCCTCCACGCCGGCGGCGGTGTGCATCGAGAGGTGATCGAGGAGGCGCTCTGGCCGGAGGCTGGACAGCCGGCGGCAAGCCACAACCTGCACGTCGCCATTACCGCCCTCCGGCGGGCACTCGAGCCCGATGGGACGAGGAGGGCCGACAGCCTCGTGGTTCGCGACGGCGACGTCTACCGCCTCCAGCTGCCGGCAGGGGCGGTCGTCGATCACCTGCGGCTGGAGGAGCTCGTCGCGGCCGGACGAGCGGCTCGTGCGCGCGGCGCGGCCGAGCCTGCGATCGAGGCATTCGCGCAGGCACTGGAGCTCTACCGTGGTGACCTACTGCCGGAGGAGGGTCCGGCCGAGTGGGCGCTGGCGCGTCGCGAGGAGTGCCGGCGGCTGGCCGTCACGGCCTCGGAGGCACTGGCCGAACTCCATTCCGGGCGGGGCAATGCTGCCGGCGCGGCCGAGGCGGCGGCGGCGGGGTTGCGCGCCGATCGCTACCACGATCCGCTGTGGCGGTTGCTCATCGAGTCACGGGAGCTGGGCGGTGACCGGGGGGCCGCAAGCCGAGCCCGGGCCGACTACCGCCGTGTGCTTGATGAGCTGGGGGTCAGCGAAGCAGCTGAGCAGCCGCTCGCCGGCTGATCCGGGCGATCAGCGCCGGGCCCGGAACTCGAGCTCGCGAAGCGCGATCGTCGTCGTGCTCCTGGGTGGCTGTGCGGCGTACCAGTCGACCACCGTGATGGTCAACTCCTCGACCGACCGTGCGTCGAGGTCGAACACCTCGTCCCCGGCGGTATCGCGGAGCTCCAGCTCCTGCTCGTCCCCGCTCGCGTAGCGGATCACGACGGTCCGGGGTCGGGCGTAGGCGAGGAACTCCTCCCCGGTGGCGCCATTGTGGACGATCAGCTTGCCGAGGTCGGTCGGCTCCTGGAACTCGACGAGGAGTTCCGGGCTTCCGACGGCCGTATCAGCTGCCCAGTAAGTCAGCGTGTTGCCATCGGTCACGAGGCTCCCGGGATGGTCGGGCAGTCCGGTGCCGCTGGCCTGCGGATGGACCTCCTCGAAGCTGGGGAGCAGCAGGAGCCGTAGCTCGCTCACCCCCCCGTTGACCCGTGCCTGAACGGCGGGCACGAACAGGTAGCTGGCCACGCCACCCACCAGCGCGCCGAGGACCAGCAGCACGATGAGCGACGAAATGAGCGGTCGTGACTGGCCCCTGCGCCCCATGCGGCCCGGCCGCGTCCCTGCGGCCGTAGCGCGTGCGCGTCGGGTGAAGATGCGCCGGTACCAGGGCAGTCGGACCGCCACCGGCGCGGTGGCGAGACTGTGGCCGCAGCGTCGGCAGAAGCGCCGCTGCGGGTCGTTCCCGGTCCCACAGCTGCCGCACACCAGCTCTCCGGGCCGGGGTGCCTCCGGGCGTCCGGCACCGGCCCGCTCGCGGGGACGTGCTCGGCCGGGTCGCTGCGGCGTGGTTGGCCGCCGCGACGGCGGAACGTCGGCGGTCGGCGGCCGGGCCACTGGCTGCGAGACGACCTCTGGTAGTACGGTGCGCTCCGGGGCAGCAGGTGATTGCTTCTCCCCGGCGGTGGCTTGTCCCTCGGCGACGGTCTGATCGGCGGGTGGGGCGCCGCCTCGAATGGGCTCCTCGACCGAGAACCTCTCCTCGGGCGCTGTGGGGGCCTGCTCGACTGGGGGAGCGGTGAGCGCCGGCTCCTGAGCTTCCGGTCCCGGCGCCGCGTCCTGCACCTGCGGCTCGTCGGGTACGCGCTCGCCCTCCCACTCAAGGAAGCTGGTGCAGTTTGAGCAGAATGTGGCGTCGTCGGCATTGCGGGTGCCACACACTCGACACAGGATGGCCATCGGTCAGCTCACGGGCGGCGCGAACAGGCGGCGATACTAGCCCCGGGCCCGGCCGCTGAGTCAAGCCTGCTCGGCAAGGATCTCGACCGTGTGCGTTACGTGCGCGGGCTTGCTGGCGGCAACCAGCGCCTCGACCCGCCGTGGGTCGATCCTCGCTCCGGCAGCTGCGACCCGCACGCGCAGCGCGAACCCGGGATCGCCGGGGGCTGGCGCGCCTGGCGTGGCGGACCACGAGGCGCCGCCCGACTCCATGATCTCGACCCGCCCACCGGTGAAGATCTGCACCTGCTCTGCGGCGCCGGCGACGGTGCCCCGCTTGCTGAACAGGTCC
>CAYXZN010000252.1:0-2952 GCA_964469325.1 uncultured Steroidobacteraceae bacterium | reverse complement strand
GAAGGACGAGGGGAGCGTGGCCATCGACGCCCTGAACCGGCACATCGCTGACGACGAGCGCGTCAGCGTCTCCACGATTCCCCTGGCCGACGGCCTGACCCTGGCCCGCAAGCGCTGACGGATCCCGCATTGAGCGAGGCGCCGCGCGACCTGTTGGCCGAGGCCGCGGCCCGCTGGGGAACGCCGCTCTACGTCACCGATCTCGACGCCGCCGCCGACCGCCTGGGCGCATGGCAGGCGGCCTTCCCGGGGGCGCTGGTGGCGTACGCGGTCAAGGCCAACCCCGACCCGCACCTCCTCCGCCGCCTGGTGGCCGACGGGGCGGGCTGCGAGGTGGTCTCCGGCGTCGAGCTGGCCCTGGCCCTGCGCGCCGGCTGCGCGCCGCAGCGGATCGTGATGAACGGCGTGGGCCGCACCGACGACGAGCTGCGCGCCGGGCTCGCGGCGGGGGTGCTGGTCAACGCCGAGTCGATCGACGACCTGGACGCCGTGCTCGACCTTGCCGCAGCCCTGCCGGTCGGGGATCGCCCGCACCCGCTGATCGGGGTCCGTCTCAACCCCGGGCTCGACGCGGAGACTCACCCGCACCTGGCCACCGGCGCGGCCGAGTCCAAGTTCGGCGTCGCGGTGTCGGACCTGCCCCGTGTCCTCGGCCGGCTTCGTGCCGCACGACGCCCGCTCGCGGGGCTGGGGGCACATATCGGCTCCGACATCGGCTCGGTCGACGCCTTCGCCGGGCTGGCGCGTGTCCTGGCCGATGCCGCGGCCGAGGCGACCGAGGCCGACCTGCCGCCGGCCCGGATCGACCTGGGCGGAGGCCTGCGCTCGGCCGACCCGGACACGCTCACCGCCCTGGCCGATGCGGTGCGTCCCTCCTTCGCCGATGCCTCCCGCCTCACCTGGGAGCCCGGCCGGAGCGTGGTGGCGGAGGCGGGCTGGCTGCTGACCGGCGTGCTGCGCGTCCAGGAGCGGGGGAGCCTGGCCTGGCTGGTGGCCGACGCGGGGATGACCGAGCTGCTCCGGCCGATGCTGTACGGCGCCGAGCACCCGGTCTCTCTGGTCGCCCCCGGTGTGCGGCGGCTGGAGGTCGCCGACGGCGTGGCGGTCCACCTGGCGGGGCCGGTCTGCGAGGCGGGCGACACCCTCGCCCGTCACCTGGAGCGCCAGCTGACCCGGGGCGAGCTGGCCGCCGCGGGGCGGGGAGCGGTCCTGGCGATCGGGGAGGCGGGCGCGTACGGGGCGGCGATGGCCTCGAACTACAACGGCCGCCTGCGTCCCGCGGAGGCGGTGATCGAGCGCGGCGAGCTTCGCCTGAGCCGCCGCCGCGAGACGCTCGACGATCTCCTGGCGAGAGGATGAGCGAGATGAAGTCGCCACCTCGACCCGCGAGCCCCGAGCAGGCGGCGTGGTTCTCGCGGCTGGTGATGGAGGGGCGACGGCCGCGCGTCGTCTATCGCGCCGAGCCGATCAACGAGCACGACAGCGGCTGGTCGTTCATCGAGGGCTCCGAGTCCGACGAGTGGCTGAACGCGCCCGGCGCGGAGAACTGCGTCATGCAGCACCTCTCGCACGCGGTCGCTTCGTGGCCCGAGCTGGCCGCCGTGGTATCCGATCCGCGGCCGGTCTCGGCCTGGGAGTGGGACGCGGCCAGCGCGTCCTACCGGGAGGTCGAGCCGGAGCTATGACAGCTGGCTCATCGGCGCCAGCGCGGCCCGAAGCTAGCGGCTCTCGCTCGGCCCGGAGCTAGCCTCCGCCCTCCCGCGGCCCGCGGACCTCTTCCAGGAACGGCTCCAGCCCGTAGCCGCCCCGGGCGCGCCAGGTCAGCCCGTCGTGCTCGAGCCAGTAGATGGCCGGCGTCGGCATCGCCTCCCAGAAGCCGAACCCGATCCGCGGCTCCAGCGCCTGGAGGATGAGGGTGATCAGGTTGCCGTGGCTGGCGACCAGCAGCCGCCCGCCGTCGGGGTGGCGGACCCGCAGCAGGTCGAGCACGCCCACTCCCCGGCGTTGCGCCTCGCGGCCCGTCTCCCCGCCGTCCGGCGCGTAGTCGGGTTCACCGAACGAGCGGTCGAGGTGCTCCCGCCAGTCGGTGAGCTGCGCGCCCGACAGGCGCCGCTCCCGCAGGTCGGGGAGCGTCTGCACCGACAGTCCCCGCCGTCGCGCGGCCGGCTCCACCGTCGCCACCGCCCGGACGTAGGGGCTGGAGTACACGCCGGTGATCACCCACGGCTCGAGCTCCTGCGCGAGCGACTCCGCGTCGGCGAGCCCCGCCTCGGTCAGCGGCTGGTCGCCCTCCGCGTACACGGCGCTGGCCTCGGGTACCGCCTCGGCGTGCCGCACCAGCAGCACGTCGAGCCGCCCGAGCCGGCTCATCGGCGCGGGCATCGGCGCATCTCCGTTGCCGGGGGCCATGCCGGCAGTATGGGCCAGGCCGCGTGCGGGAGTCGTCGGTGCCGCGCCGCCGGCCGCAGTCGTCGGTGCCGCGCCGCCGGCCGAGGCCGTCACCAGCTGAGGCTAACGGCCACGCAAGGTCCGCCAGTTAGCCCCATCCTGGCCGCCTCCCTCAGCGGGTGAGGGAAACACCCACCGGGATCTCTTTGGGGGCCGATCTCGCGGCCGATCGTGGCCGTTAGGCATCACGGGCTGAGGTTTCGGCCGCCGGAGCGAGCCTCCGCCGATGCTTCTGGTGCGCGTTCAAACACCCGGCGTTTCGACTGGCGAAGGAGCCGCCGCCGCCGACCCTTCCTTGGCCGCCTCAAGCGCCCACCGTTTGAAGCGTCGGAGGGACGGGCAGGCTCGGCCGTTCGGCCGACATTCGAAACGTGGGGTGATTGACGCCCGGCCGTCGGACGCCCGGCCGTTGGCCCCCCCGAACCCCCCCCACCCCCCCCCCCCCCCCCCACGGGGCCCAGACCGGGAAACCCCGCGCAGCGACGCCGTGGGTGGGCCGACCCC
>CAYXZN010000251.1:0-2965 GCA_964469325.1 uncultured Steroidobacteraceae bacterium | reverse complement strand
CGACCGCCTGGGCGGCAGCGCCGCCGGGATCGTCGGCATCCTGGCCCTGGTCTGGATCATGGTGCCGGCGATGTCCGAGGTTCCGGGAACCGTGTCCCGCCAGGCCCGCGGCTCCTCGATCGCCACCTGGATCGCGACGACCGCGCCCCGGCCCCCGGACCCGATCCAGAGCCTGCGCGGCCTGATCAGCGAGGCCGACTTCCCCGAGGTCTTCGCCGACCTGCGCCCCGCGCCCGACACCGGGCCGCCCCCCGCGCAGATCCCGGTCCCGCAGGACGTCGTGGCCAGAGCGACCGCCTCGACCGTGAACGTCGAGGCCGACGGCTGCAGCCGCCGCCAGGAGGGCTCGGGCTGGGCCGTGGCCGAGGACCTGGTGGTCACCAACGCCCACGTGGTCGCGGGCACCGGCTCGATCCAGGTGCGCCGCCCCGACGGCCAGGTGCTCCCGGCGACCGCGGTGGCGTTCGACGACAACCGCGACCTCGCGCTGCTCCAGGTCGGCGGGCTCGGCCAGGCGCCGCTGGCGATCGCCGAGCCGCAGCCCGGCGGGGAGGGCGCCGCGATCGGCTACCCGGGGGGGCAGAACCAGCCGCGGGTCGCGCCGGTCGGCATCGGCGACGTGCGCACCGCGGTCGGCCGTGACATCTACGGCCAGCAGCGGACCGAGCGGCAGGTCGTGTTCCTCTCCGCCGAACTCCGCCAGGGCGACTCGGGCGCCGCGGTCATCGACCCGAACGGCGCCGTCGTCGGGGTCGTGTTCGCCGTCGCCGCCGACCGCAGCACGACGGCCTACGCGCTGGCGCCATCGGAGGTCCGCGCGATCCTCGATGCGCCCAGACGACCGGGCGAGACCGGGGCCTGCATCTAGGGTGAACCCCTAGCCTTGGACCTGACGCCCCAGGAGGCATGCTCTTGTCCCCGAACGCACCGAACGACCACCGATCGGACGACACCGTGCACGACGAGGAAGAGGCGCCCGCCGCCGCCGAGTTGGTCCTCGCCGACCAGGACGAGCCGTCCGAGCCACAGAGCGAGATCGACGAGCCCGCGCGGCTGCTCCGGATCGCGGCGATGACCAAGAGCATGCTCAACGAGGTCAAGACCACCGACCTGGACGAGGCGGGGCGCGAGCGGCTCCGGCAGGTGCACAACCGGGCCCTGGAAGCGCTCAGCGGCCTGGTGTCGGAGGATCTGAAGGCCGAGCTGTCGGACGTTGCGCTGGTGGCCTTCGAGGACTCCACGCCATCGGCCGCCGAGCTGCGCATCGCCCAGGCGCAGCTGGCCGGCTGGCTCGAGGGCCTGTTCCGGGGCATCCAGGCGAGCATGGCCCACCAGCAGCTCGCCGCCCAGGCCCAGCTCCAGCAGATGCGCCAGCAACCGGGCGGCGGGCCGGGTGGCGGGCCGGGCGGCGCCCGCTCCGGGCAGTACCTCTAGCGGGCGTCCTCGAGGAAGCCCATCGCCTCCTTGGCCGCCCCGATCGTGCCGGCGGCGACCTGCTGCGCCTTGGCTGCCCCGGTGGCCAGCATCGCCTGGACGGCGCCGGGGTCGGAGGCCAGCTCCTCGTAGCGCTGTTGGAACGGGCGGAGGTACTCGACCACGGCCTCAGCCACGGCCTTCTTGAGCTCGCCGTACATCGCGCCGGCGAAGTCGCCTTCGAGCTGCTCGATCGAGCGCCCCGTGACGACACTCATCAGCTCGAGGAGGTTGCTCACCCCGGCCTTGGCGTCGCGGTCGTAGCGGATCTCGGTCCCGCTGTCGGTCACCGCCGACTTCACCTTCTTCTCGATCCGCTCCGGCGGGTCGAGCAGCAGGACCGTCCCCTTGTCGGACTCGGCCGATTTGGACATCTTGCTCTGCGGGTTCTGCAGATCCATGATCCGCGCCCCGGCGGCCGGGGTGGTCGCCTTCGGGAGGGTGAAGACGTCCCCGAACCGGTGGTTGAAGCGCTGCGCGAGGTCGCGGGTCAGCTCGATGTGCTGTCGCTGGTCGTCGCCGACCGGGACCTCGTCCGCCTGGTACAGCAGGATGTCGGCCGCCTGGAGGACCGGGTAGTCGAACAAGCCGACGCTGACCGAGTCGCCGTGGCCCTGGGACTTCTCCTTCCACTGCACCATACGGCCGAGTTCGCCCATCGAGGCGATGCAGTTGAGCAGCCACGCGAGCTCGGGGTGCTCGTGGACGTGGCTCTGGACGAAGACGGTCGCGATCTCCGGGTCGAGACCGGCGGCGAACAGGGTCGTGGCCATCTGCAGCGTGCGGCCACGCAGCTCGGTGCGATCGTGCGGGACCGTCACCGCGTGCAGGTCGACGATGCAGTAGAAGCCGTCGACCTCGTGCTGCTGGTCGGCCCACCGCCTCAGCGCCCCGACGTAGTTGCCCAGGTGGGGATCACCGGACGGTTGGATCCCGGACAGGACGCGGGTCACGGGGCGGCTCCTCCAGCCAGCGGGCGGGGCGCAAGGGTTGCGCCTCGGCCCCCTCAGGGCAAGATGCGCAGCCCGGACCCCGAGGCCCCATGCCCGCGATCGAGCTCCCCGACCCCCCGCTGGAGGCGGACGGCGTCCGGCTCCGCGCCTTCACGCTCGACGACGTCCCGGCGGTGGCGGCGGCGTGCCAGGACCCGGAGATCTCGCACTGGACCACCGTGCCGTCGCCGTACACCGAACAGGACGCCCGCGCGTGGATCGCCGGCCATGCGGCTGGCCGTCGCGACGGGGTGGGCACCCCGTTCGCGATCGTCGAGGCTTCACGGTCATGCCGGGCGTCGGTGCCTACGGTGCCGGCGAGGCCCGGAAGTGGGCCGAGCAGGCCGCCGAAGCCGGCGCCCACGCCGTCATGGCACTGCCTCCGAACGCGTACCGCGGCGACGATCGCTCGGTGCTCCAGCATTTCCGGGAGATCGCGAAGGCGGGCCTGCCGATCTCGGCGTACAACAACCCGATCGACACCAAGATCGACCTGCGGC
>CAYXZN010000250.1:0-2979 GCA_964469325.1 uncultured Steroidobacteraceae bacterium | reverse complement strand
CCCAGGCGACCATGTTGTGGTACTCGGTCCGCTCGCCGGCACCGTTGCCGCGGTATTCGTTGGTGGCGATCACGAAGTTCGCCACCGCCTTGCCGCTGGGGAGGCTCCGCAGCTCGGGATCACGCGTCAGCCGACCGACCAGGATCACCTTGTTCATCCGTCTCTCCTCTCGCCCGCCGTCCGCGGGCTGCCGGCGTGCGCCGGGCGAGACGGCGCGCCTTGCACGACAGGCTAGACGGACCCGCTTACCGCTCGCTTACCGCCGGCTTAGCCTGCGCCAGGCGGTACGCCGTGCGCCGATCGACGCCGATGCCTCTCAGCAGCTCGACCGTGCTCCTCACACCGATCCCGGCCGCCAGTGCCGCCGCCACCACCTGCTCCGCGTCGACTGGTCGACGACCGGTCGGCGCGGCATCCCGATCGGCGGCGGGCGGAGCACCGGCCGCGACGTCGATCACCACCACGAGCTCGCCGCGCGGCTCTCCGACGCGCCCCAGCAGCTCCTTCGGCGTCCCGCGCAGCACCTCCTCGTGCAGCTTGGTCAGCTCACGGCATACCGCGACGCCGGCGCTCGGCACTCGCTCGGCCAGCAGGCCCAGCAGGTCGCGGAGCCGGTGCGGCGCCTCGAACAGCACCAGCACCAGACGGGACGCCGTGGCCGCATCCAGCAGCCCATCGAGGGCGGTGCGGCGCACCGAGGCCGGACGCGCGGGGAGGAAGCCGCCGAACACGAACCCGGCGGCCTCCACCCCGGAAAGCGCCACCGCCGCCGTCACCGCCGAGGGCCCTGGCACCACAGCCACGGAGGCGCCGGCCGCCCGCGCGGCCGCCACCAGCGACGCACCGGGGTCGCTGACGGCGGGCATCCCCGCGTCGGTGGTGAGCGCCAGCGTCTCGCCGCGCTCCAGGCGTGCCAGCAGCTCTGGCAGGCGGGCCGTCGCGTTGTGCTCGTTGAAGCTTCGGGTCGGCCGTCGCTCGCCGAGGTGGGCAAGCAGCCGCGCCGCGAGCCGCGTGTCCTCGGCGACCACCAGGTCGGCCGACCGCAGCGCGTCGGCGGCCCTGGGCGACAGGTCCCCCAGGTTGCCGATCGGCGTGCCCACCACCAGCAGCCGGCCGGGACGCATCGGCTCCGCGACGGGCTCTGCCATCGGCGCTGGGTTCAGTCTCGAGGCCGCCGCGAGCCCGGGCGTCGACGTGGGTAGAGGTGGTCGATGCCGGGGGTGCGCAGGCTGACCTTCGCCACCGGGGGCATCTGACGCTTGAACTCCATCTGCGCCACGCGGGCCACGACGTACTCGACCAGCCGCCGGTCGAGCCCACCCCCGACGCAGCGCTCCGGCGACCAGCGGCGGTCGACCAGCGCGTACAGCGCGCGGTCCAGGTCGTCGTAGCTCCAGCCCAGCTCGCCCTCGTCGGTCTGGCCCGGCCACAGGTCAGCCGACGGCGGCTTGCCCACGATCTCGGCCGGCACCCCCACCTCGTTGGCCACCGCCCGCAGCTGGCTCTTGTACAGGTCCCCGATGGGCGCGAAGGCCGCCGCCGAGTCACCCCACAGGGTGGTATAGCCGAGCAGGGCCTCCGTCTTGTTGCTCGTCCCCGCCACCAGTGCGTCGAAGGCGGCCGATCGGTCGTACAGCACGATCATCCGCTGTCGGGCCATCACGTTCCCCCGCCGCACCTGCAGCGACGGGTCGGCCTCGGCGCCGACGAGCGCGAGCATCGGCTCCACCATGGGCGTGATCTCCACTCGCTCGGTCGGGCAGCCGATCAGCTCGACCACGCGGAGCGCATCGGTCTCGGACGAGGTCGAGGAGGTGCGGTAGGGCATCCGCAGCGCCAGCAGGTTGTCGGGACCGACCGCTCGGGCACACAGGAAGGCGACCGTCGAGGAGTCGACCCCGCCGGAGAGCCCCAGCACCAGCCGCGAGAAGCCGGCCTGCTCCAGCTGCGAACGGATGAAGCGCACGATGACGTCCACCGCCACCGGGGCGTCGATCTCGGGCAGAACCGCCCGCTGGCCGGGTGCCAGGGGCGCCAACCCGCTCACGCCGGCCGCTCCCGCTTCTTCCCCTCGTGCTGCTCCTCTTCCTCCTCGGGTGGCGGCGTGCCGGCACGCTCAGCGACGATGCGGTCGATCTCGCGCCGCACCAGCTCCAGCCGCTCATCGGCGAGCAGGGGCAGGTTGTAGCGGGCCATGCGCAGGTCGTCGGCGTTCACGGTGCCGACCACCAGCGCCTCGGTGTAGCGCGGCGCGGCGACCAGGACGCTACCGTCGGGGGCGATCAGGCGCGATCCTCCCCAGAAGGTGAGACCCTCCTCGTTGCCGACCCGGTTGCAGAAGGCGACCGCGCTGGTGACGAGGGTGGCGTACGTGTCCTGCATCTTTTCCCAGGCCGCCATGGCGGCCGTCCCCGCCGCACTCCCGGGCGCGCGCGCCGGCCCTGCCGAAGGGTTGACCAGCAGCGTCGCGGCGTCGTGGGCGAGCAGCATCGGCACGCTGGGGTGCCAGAAGTCCTCGCAGATGCCGACGCCGATCTTGCCGACCGGCAGTCCGACGTCGACCGCCCGGATCCGGCATCCCTCGGAGGTGAAGCGCCCCTCGTCGAACAGGCCGTAGGTGGGCAGGTACAGCTTGCGGTGGAGGCCGATGAGCTCACCGGCGCGCAGCACCGCCGCGCTGTTGCAGTAACGGTGCGCCCGCGTCTCCTCGACGAAGCCGACCACCAGGACCGTGTCCGGGGTGGTCCGCGACAGCTCGGCGAAGCGGGGGTCGTCGGCGAACATCGCCACCTCCGGCACCAGGTCCTGGAGCTGGTAGCCGGTGGTCGCCAGCTCGGGGAACACGACCATGTCTGCCCCGCCGTCGACCGCCTCGCGGGCGCGGTCCGCAATCAGCTCGAGGTTCGCCTCCAGCTCCCCCAGCCGAGGGGCGATCTGCGCCAGGGCGACGCGGTACTCCACCGGCTAAGCGTAGCGGAC
>CAYXZN010000249.1:0-2981 GCA_964469325.1 uncultured Steroidobacteraceae bacterium | reverse complement strand
GCCTGGGGCGCGATCGGCGCCCGTACCACCGAGAGCCAGATCCACCGCCAGCTCGCCTCCGGACTGTCGATGCCCGTCGGCTTCAAGAACCGCACCGACGGCAACGTGCAGGTGGCGGTCGACGCCGTGCACGCAGCGGCCGCCAAGCACGCCTTCGCCGGCATCAACATCGACGGCATGCCGGCGATCCTGCACACCGACGGCAACTCCGATTGCCACATCATCCTCCGTGGGGGCAGGGGGACGCCGAACTACGGCGCCGCCAAGGTGGGCACCGCGCTCGCGCGCCTGCGTGCCGCGGGGCTGCCCGAGCGGCTGGTGATCGACGCCTCCCACGACAACAGCGGCAAGGACCACAAGCGCCAGCCGCAGGTGGTGGGCGAGATCGCCGGCCAGATCGCGGATGGGAACGGGGCGATCGTCGGGGTGATGCTGGAGTCGTTCCTGGTCGGCGGCCGTCAGGACCTGGAGCCGGGGGCCGCTCTCGTCTACGGGCAGTCGGTCACCGACGCCTGCATGGACTGGGAGGCCACCGGGCTCTCGCTCGACCGACTCTCCGCCGCGGTGCAGGAGCGGCGCCGGGCGAGCTAGTTGGCGTCCGGATGAAGGTCGCCGTTCTCGGCGTCGGCCTGATCGGGGGCTCGATCGGGCTCGCCGCTCGCGGGCGCCTGGGGGCCGAGGTGAGCGGCTGGGACCCCGACCATGCGCTCCTGGCGCGTGCGCTGGAGCAGGGCGCGATCGACTCGGCGGGCAGTTCGGTCTCCGACGTGGTTGGGGGGGCGGAGCTCGTCTTCTGCGCCGGGCCCGTGTCCTCGCTTCCGGAGCTCTGCGCGGAGGCCCTGGCGGCTGCGGATGGCGATTGCGCGGTCACGGACGTGGGGTCGGTGAAGCGCGAGGTGATCGAGACCCTGGGCTCGGAGCCGCGCTTCGTGGGCGGGCATCCGCTGGCGGGGGCGGAGAGCTCCGGCGTCGAGAACGCGCGCCAGGACCTGTTCGAGGGGGCGCGCTGGTATTTGACCCCGACCGCGCGCACGGGGGGGTTGCATTACGACCAGGTGCAGCGGGTGGTCGCCGATCTCGGTGCCAGGCCCCAGGCGCTCGACGCCGATGCCCATGACCGCCTGATGGCGACCGTCAGCCACCTGCCGCACGTGCTCGCCAACGTGCTGGTCGCGCAGGCCGCGGACACGCTCGCAGCCGAGGAGGGCAGGCTGCCCGAGGTCGGGCCCAGCTTCCGCGATGCGACCCGGGTGGCGGGCGCCAACCCCAGCATCTGGCCCGACATCCTCTCCTCGAACCGGGAGGCCGTGGCCGCCGAGGTCGAGGCCACCGCGCGGCGGCTGGGCGAGGTCGGGGAGCTGCTGCGCGCCGGGGACGTCGAGGCGATCGCCGCCTGGCACGGCAGGGCCGCCCGGGGGCGGCGCGAGCTGGTGGAGGGCGAACTCGCCGGCGGGCCGCTGAGCGAGATCCGAGTGCTGGTCCCTAACCGCCCCGGGATAGTCGCCGAGATCGCGCTGGCCCTGGGGCGCGGGGCGGTGAACATCGAGGACATGGCCTTGCATCCCGCGGCCGACATGCGCTCCGGGGCGATCTCGCTGTTCGTGGCGGGTGAGCGGGAGGCCGAGCGCGCGGCCGGACTGCTCCGGGAGCTGGGACACGACGTGGCGATGGTGCAGCGATGAGGTTCGAGCCGACCGGCTCGCTGAGCGGGGTGCTGAGGCCGCCCCCGGACAAGTCGATCTCGCACCGGGCCGCGATCATCGGCGCACTCTGCGATGGGCCCACGCGGATCACCGGCTACCTCGACTCGGCCGACACCCGCTCGACCCTGGCCGCGGTGGAGGCTCTCGGCGCCCGGGTCAGAGAACGGGGTGGCGACGAGCGGGGTGGCTTGGCGATCGAGGTGGAGGGCACGGGGCTCCGGGCCGCGCAATCGGCTTCGATCGACGTCGGCAACTCCGGCACGCTGCTGCGCATCCTGCCGGGGTGGGTGGCCGGCCAGGGCGCCGGGAAGTGGAGCTTCGACGGCGATGAGTCGATCAGGCGCCGACCCGTCGACAGGATCGCCGAGCCGCTGCGCCTGATGGGCGCCGAGGTGGAATGTCGCGAGGGCGGTCTGCCCCCGCTTCGGGTGAACGGCTCGAAACTGCGCGGAATCGACTACGAGCTGCCGATCGCCAGCGCCCAGGTCAAGTCGTGTGTGCTGGTGGCCGGGCTGCTGGCCGATGGAGAGACCACCGTGCGCGAGCCCAGCCCCACCCGCGATCACACCGAGCGGATGCTGGCGGCCGCCGGTGCTCAGATCCGCAGGCAGGGCGAGGTGCTCACCCTGTCGCCCGCCGAGCGGCTGGAGTCGGGCGACTACGCAGTCCCCGCCGACTTCTCCTCGGCTGCCTTCTTCCTGGTGGCCGCGCTGATCGTGGCCGGAGCGGAGGTCGAGCTGCGCGAGGTCGGCATCAACCGCAACCGCATCGGCCTGCTCGCCATCCTCGCGCGGATGGGAGTGCAGATGGGCGGTGCGCATCAGGCCGAGCGCGCCGCAGTAACGGTCAACGAGATCCGCGAACCCGGCCCGGAGCCGATCGCGACGCTTCGGGTGCGCAGCTGCGCCCTGCGCGGGACGACCGTGACCGCGGAGGACGTACCGCCGGCGATCGACGAGCTGCCGCTGGTGGCCCTGCTGGGCTGCTTCGCCGAGGGCGAGACCGTGGTCAGCGGCGCCTCCGAGCTGCGCCGCAAGGAGTCGGATCGGATAGAGGCGGTGGTCAGCGGCCTGGCGGGGCTGGGGGCGGAGATCTCCGAGCGCCCGGACGGATTCGTGGTCCAGGGGACGGGCGGCCTGCGCGGCGGGCGCCTCGAGTCCCGTGGCGATCACCGCATGGCGATGCTCGGCGCCGTCGCCGGGCTCGCCTCGCGCGACGGCGTCGAGGTCGAGGGCTTCGAGGCGGTCTCGGTCAGCTACCCGCGCTTCGAGCGCGACC
>CAYXZN010000248.1:0-2986 GCA_964469325.1 uncultured Steroidobacteraceae bacterium | reverse complement strand
CGCTCGCGATACCGACGCCCGAGCTGCCCAGCACCCGGGCGTAGATCGGGACCAGAAGGATCGCCACCGCCTGGTTGGCCATCCCGCCCAGCCCGTAGACCGCGGACTCGCTGAACAGCCGGCGGAGCAGCCCCCGGTCCTGCTCGGCTCGCTGCTGGCTCTCCGTCACGGCCGCGTGCCGCTCGCCAGCCGGCGGTAGATCGCCTCCATCCGGAGCATGTGTGTCTCCTGGTCGGCCTCTTCCTGGACGTAGGACCGGAGCCGCGCCCCGATTCGCTCACGCTCATCGCGGCCCAGCGAGAGCGCGCGACGCAGCGCGGCGGCGAGGGCATCCACGTCGCCGACGGGCACCAGCAGGTCCGGAAGCAGCGGCCCCAGGATCGCGCGGGCGGGCGGCAGATCGCTCGCGACCACCGGCGCCGCACAGGCCATCGCCTCGAGCAGGCTGATCGGGAAGCTGTCGCTCTCGGGGACCGAGACGACCGCCCGGGCACCGCGGTACAGCTCCGCCATCTCCTGCTCGGACAGGTCGTCGACGATCCGCACCCGGTCGCTGACGCCCAGCCGTTCGAGCAGCCCACGCAGCTCCCCCAGGTACGCGGGGTCGGCGCCCCGCGCGCTCATCAGCAGGGACAGGTCGCCGGGGAGCCTGGCGAAGGCCTGGATGACGATCTCGTGGCGGTAGAGGGGGTGCACGGCGCGGGGCGAGAAGACGTACGGCCGCCCGCCCAGGCCAAGGGTGGCCAGCAGCGGGCCGGACGGTGGACCCGGGGCGAAAAGGTCGACGTCGACGCCGTGCTGGACGATCTCGATGCGCTCCTCTCGCGCCCCGGCGCGGACCGCCGCTTCAGCCATGTAGCGGGAGACGACGGTCACCAGGTCGGCGTTGCGCAGCGCCAGCCGGTCCTTCCATCGACCTCGCCGCGTCTGCTGCGCCCGCCGCAGGACGTCCGAGCCCCAGGCGGAGACGACGTAGGGGTGGAAGCCGGAGAGGGCGGCGTGCCACCCGTAGCGGGACACGAAGTGGGCGTGGAGGACATCGGGCCGGAGTCGCTCGAGCCGCTGTCGGAGCGCGCGTCGCAGGTGGAGCGTCCGCACCACCGGGACGCGAGGCCCCGCGTCCAGCCGGTAGCGCTCCACCCGGATCTGCCTGGCCAGCTGATCCGGCACCTCCAGGCCGAACCCCTCCAGCAGCGAGACCTCGTGCCCGCGCCGGGCGAAGAACAGCATCCAGCGCTGGACGTGGACGCTGGTCGGGTTGCCCAGGAAGGTCAGACGCAGGTGGTCGTTGGCGGACACCGCGGCGATGATAGGCAGCTCCCCAGCCCGCCATGGCCGCTTCTGCCGGCAAACGGCCCGATCCCGCCCGCTGGGCTGGCTAGCATTGCCCGATGTCCCGACCCCCGCCCGACCGCTGCAACAGGTCCCGACACGCCGGGGCGCGACACGCCTGTCAGTACTCACGCGCGGCGTGAGCGGCCTTTGGTGCCGGCTGTGAGCACCGGGAGTCCTCACGCGCGGCCGGAGGGCCCGATGGAGCACCCGCCGACCACTGGCAGTGGTGAAATATCCCGCAGAGCCCCCGTGGCGCGGCCGCTCACCACTGGCCGTGGTGAAATCCCGCGCGAACGGCCTCTGGCGCAGGTTTTCACCACCGAGACTGGTAACCGCCCGAGGCCCACTCACCCGTGACCACCTGGGTGCGAACGCCTCGCCGATACGCGGTGCTGGGCGCCGGGGCCCTTGGGCTGACCGCGGCGCTGCGGCTGGCCCAGCGCGGCCACGCTGTCACCGTCTTCGAGCGCGAGCCGCTCCCCGGGGGGCTGGCGGCGGGTTTCGAGATCGAGCCGGGGATGTGGCTCGAGAAGTTCTACCACCACCTCTTCCGCTCGGACCGCCACGCCATCGGCCTGATCGACGAGTCGGGGCTGGGCAGCGACCTCGAGTGGCGCCGACCCCGGACCGTCAGCCTGCGCGACGGCGCCCTCCACCAGCTCGACTCCCCGGTGAGCCTGCTCCGCTTCGGCCCGCTCCCGCTCGGGGATCGGCTGCGTATGGGCGTGGCCCTTGCGTACCTGCGCACGATCGCCAATCCCGAGGCGCTGGAGGGGAAGACGGCCGCTGCCTGGACGCGCCGCGCCATGGGGCACCGCGCGTGGGAGGTGGTCTGGGAGCCGCTCTTCCGCGGCAAGTTCGGCGACGCCGCCGAGGAGATCGCCGCCCCATGGTTCTGGGCGCGGGTCCACGACCGGACGTCGCAGCTGGGCTACGTGCGCGGCGGGTTCCAGCGCTTCTACCAGCGCCTCGCGGAACGGGTGGCCGAGCATGGCGGCGAGCTGCGCTTCGGCACCGAGGTGACCGGCATCGCCTCGCGCGACGGGGGGATGGAGGTGCGACGCCGAGCCATCGGCGCAGAAGAGGAATCGGCGGAGGCGTTCGACCGCGTGGTCTCCACCCTGCCCACCCGTCTGACCTGCCGGCTTACGCCGGAGCTACCGGAGGCTTACCGTGAGCGCCACGACTGGGGCCGCGCCTATGCCGCCCACTGCCTGGTGCTGGCCCTCGACCGACCGCTGACCGATGCCTACTGGATCAACATCGCCGATCCGGGCTACCCGTTCATGGCGCTTGTCGAGCACACCAACTACATGCCGGCGTCCGACTACGGCGGTCGGCACCTCGTCTACCTGGGCAACTACCGGCCGGTGGACGACCCCATCCTGCGGCAGTCCCGCGAGGAGGTGCTGGCGGACTTCCTGCCCCACCTGGAGCGCTTCAATTCCGCCTTCGACCCCGGCTGGGTCACGGAGTCGTGGATGTTCGCTGCGCCCTTCGCGCAGCCGATCGTGACCGCCGGTTACCGCGAGCGGATTCCGCCCTTCGAGACGCCGATACCCGGGCTCTTCGTGGCCAACATGTTCCAGGTCTACCCGCACGACCGTGGGCAGAACTACTCGGTCGGGCTGGCCGAGCGGCTGGTGCGCCG
>CAYXZN010000247.1:0-2995 GCA_964469325.1 uncultured Steroidobacteraceae bacterium | reverse complement strand
AGATCGTGGCGGTCAAAGAGGCGATCGGCGAGACGCACCTGAAGGTGATCCTCGAGACCGGCGAGCTGGAGACGTACGACAACGTGCGTCGCGCATCGGTCCTGGCCATGGCGGCGGGGGCGGACTTCATCAAGACCAGCACGGGCAAGGTCCAGCCCGCGGCCACCCTGCCGGTGACCCTGGTGATGCTGGAGGCGATCCGCGACTTCCACGCCCAGACCGGGAGGTCGGTGGGGATGAAGGCGGCCGGGGGGATCCGCACCGCCAAAGAGGCGATCAGCTACCTCGTGGTGCTGTACGAGACCCTGGGCCCCGAGTGGATGACGCCCGACCGCTTCCGGTTCGGCGCCTCGACCCTGCTGAACGACGTCCTGATGCAGATCCGCAAGGAGCGCACCGGCCGCGACTCCGGCGGCGACTACTTCACCATCGACTGACCGATGGCGTCCCTGCCCCCCGGCACCATATCCGTCTGGTCCGATCCCGGCTGCCCGTGGTCGCACCTCGCGCTGTGGCGGCTGTGGGAGGCGCGGGCGCGACTGGGGCTGGAGGATCGCGTTCGGTTCGACCACCACGCCTTCCCGCTCGAGCTGTTCAACTCGGAGCCCACGCCGCGCCCGCTGGTTGAGGCCGAGATGGGGGCCTGCCGCGAGGTCGAGCCCCGGGCGGGCTGGCACGCCTGGCAGGCGCCGGAGGCGACCTGGCCGGTGACCATGTTGCCGCCGATGGAGGCCGTCCAGGCCGCCAAGGAGCAGGGGCCCGCGGCCAGCGAGCGGCTCGACCGCGGCCTGCGGCGGGCCTTCTTCGGCGAGAGCCGATGCATCAGCCTGCGCCACGTCATCCTCGAGGTGGCCCAGGAGGAGGAGCTGGACGTGGCCGCCCTGGCCGAGGCGCTCGACGCGGGCCGAGCCCGCCGGTCGGTGATGGAGGACTGGCGCGCCGCCGGTCGCGGCGCGGCCCGCGGTTCGCCTCACCTGTTCACGGCCGATGGCGGCGACTGGCAGAACCCCGGGATCGAGCTGCACTGGGAGCGGCGCGACGGCGTCGAGCTGCCGGTCGTGGACGCGAATCGGGTCGTGCTGTTCGAGGAGATCCTCCACCGCGCCGCGGACGCCGGGTGACCGAAATGGTGTGCCGGTCTCACGTTTCGGGCGCCTCCCGCGTTCACCGAGACGTGCACCTGCCGCCGTTCCAGGCTCTCGTCGACGCGAACGCTCCCGCCCTGCATCGGTTCCTCCTGGGGCTGGTGGGAGCCGACCGCGCCGACGACTGCCTCCAGGAGACACTGCTGTCGGCCCTGCGCGCCTACCCTGGGCTGCGGAGCGGCGAGGACCTGCGGGGGTGGCTGTACACCATCGCCCGCCGCAAGGCGATCGACGCGGTGCGCCGGGGACGCCGGCTGGTGGTCGACGGCGAGCGCGTGGAGGCGGCGGCCGGATCGGTGAACGGTCACCAGCCGGCCGACGACGAGCTGTGGGCGGCGGTGCGAGAGCTGCCGTTGCGGCAGCGAGCCGCGGTCATGCACCGGTTCGTGGAGGACCTCTCCTACCGGGAGGTGGCGGCACGCATGGCGTGCACCGAGGAGGCGGCGCGCCGGAGCGTGCACGAGGGGCTCAAGAAGCTGCGAACGAGGATCGAGCGATGAGCAGACAGGATCAGCTGGCGGATCGCCTCTCGCGGTCGGCGCCCGCCGCGCCCCCGGAGCGGCTCGCCGCGGCGCTGGACGGCTTCCGCCGCCGTGCGCTCGACGAGGGGCTGGCGGAGGTGGCGTACGGGTTCATCGACAGCCCGCTGGGACCGCTGGCGGTCTTCGTCACGCCGCGCGGCGTGGTCCGGGTCGCCTACGAGCGCGAGGGGTTCGACGCGGTGGTCGAGGAGGTGGCGCGCCTGGTTTCACCCCGGGTCCTGTCCGCGCCCGAGCGGACCGACGAGGCGCGGCGCGAGCTGGACGAGTACTTCTCCGACGGCCGCCGGTCGTTCGAGGTGCCGATCGACTGGAGGCTGGTGCGCGGTTTCAACCAGGGCGTCCTGCGGGCCACCGCCGCAATCCCCTTCGGCGCGGTGAGCACCTACGGCGAGGTGGCGCTGGCCGCCGGCTCGCCGCGCGCGGCACGGGCAGCAGGCAACGCCCTGGCCGGCAACCCGATCCCGATCGTCGTCCCCTGCCACCGGGTCGTGCACGCGGGCGGCGGGCTGGGCGGCTACACGGGGGGGCTGGACCGGAAGGTCTTCCTGCTGCGCCACGAGCACGCGCTGGAGGTCGGCGAGGACCGGTGGCGCCCGTCTCGCGGCGGAACCGGATCGCTGCCCGCTCCGTCCTGACCGTCGTCTCTCACCGAGGAGGCGGCCGTGATCCGGGTGATGCTGCTGGGCACCGCGTTGCTGCTGGCCTCCTGCGGCCAGCTGCGAATCGAGCCGACGCCGAGCCCGACGGTCTTCACGCACTCCGACCCCGTCCCGGCCAACCCATCGGGTGAGTGGGACGCGACCCTGGTGATCGAGCCCCCGGTTGGCCTGGCGAGCCGGCCGGTGCCGGTTGCGGACGCGGTCACCTACGCCGATGGGACCGACGTCGCCGTGCTCGGCGTCCTGTTCGTCGACACCGCATACCTCGAGACCTGGCTGTGTGAAGAGCTCGTCGAGGAGGAGACGCCGCAGTGCGGTGGGGTCGTGCTCCTCGTCGAGGGGCTCGACGAGGCCGCGATGGCCGGCTGGCAGTTCCGATCGTCCGCCAACGTGCGCTGGCTCGAAGGCGTCGCGCTCGCCGGGCGGATCGAACGCCGCTGACCCTGGCCGGTGCGATAATCGGCGGGTCATGACCTTGACCAAGAAGGGGGAGACCAGGCCGCCCCCCGCCTCCTGGGGCCTCGCCGAGGCCGGTGCCCGGCTGCCGTGGGAGTACGCCTCCGCGCCCGAGGCGACCGACCACGTCCGCATCCGGCCGCAGTACGGCCTCTTCATCGGCAACCAGTTCGTGCCCGCGCGCGGGAGGAAG
>CAYXZN010000246.1:0-3025 GCA_964469325.1 uncultured Steroidobacteraceae bacterium | reverse complement strand
CATCCCGGTCATGGCCAAGTGCCGGATCGGCCACTTCGTGGAGGCCCAGGTCCTCCAGGCGCTGGAGGTCGACTACATCGACGAGTCGGAGGTGCTCACCCCCGCCGACGAGGAGCACCACATCGACAAGCACCAGTTCAAGGTGCCCTTCGTGTGCGGCTGCCGTGACCTGGGCGAGGCGCTGCGCCGGATCGGCGAGGGGGCGGCCATGATCCGCACCAAGGGCGAGGCGGGGACCGGCAACATCGTGGAGGCGGTCCGGCACATGCGCGCCGTCCAGAAGGGGATCCGCGAGCTCGGCGGCCTGCGCCCCGACGAGCTGTTCGCCGCCGCCAAGGAGCTGCGCGCACCGCTGGACGCTGTGCAGCGGACCGCCGAGCTGGGCGCGCTGCCGGTGCCCAACTTCTCGGCTGGGGGCGTGGCCACGCCGTCCGACGCCGCGCTCATGCGCCAGCTCGGCGCGGAGGCGGTCTTCGTGGGCAGCGGCATCTTCAAGAGCGAGCAGCCCGAGAAGGTGGCCCACGCCATCGTCAAGGCGACCACCCACTACGACAACCCCGAGATCCTGGCGGAGGTGAGCGCGGGCCTGGGCGAGCCGATGCGCGGGCTCGACCTGGGCGAGATCCCCGTCGAGGAGCGGCTGGCCGTCCGAGGCTGGTGACGCGACGCTCATGACGAGCGACGCCGCGACGCGACCGCGAATCGGGATCCTCGCGCTCCAGGGAGCGGTGCGCGAGCACGAGCGCGCCGTCCGCGACGCCGGCGGCGAGCCGGTGCCGGTCCGCCTGCCGCGCGACCTGGCCGGCGTGGAGGGGCTGATCATCCCCGGCGGCGAGAGCACCACCATGCGGCGGCTGATTGACGACTACGGCCTGCGCGGGCCGATCCTGGCCCTGGCGGGGGCCGGGGCGCCGATGCTGGGCACCTGCGCCGGGATGATCCTGCTCGCCGGCCGGATCGCCGGCGGCGAACCACCGGTGCTGGGGCTGCTGGACGTGGAGGTGAGCCGCAACGCCTACGGGCGGCAGCTCCACAGCTTCGAGGCCGACCTGGACTTCCCCCTCCTCGGCGCGGAGCCGATCCACGGCGTCTTCATCCGCGCGCCGATCCTGACGGACGTGGGCGCCGGCGCCGAGGTGCTGGCGCGCGACCCGGACGGCCGCCCCATCGCGGTCCGGCAGGGCCGTCTGCTGGCCACCGCCTTCCATCCCGAGCTGACCGACGACCGGCGCCTCCACCGGCTCTTCGTGGAGCTGGTGGCGGGTGCTCGCCGCGACCCGGCGCAGGGGGCGGCGGGGCCGATCGGAGGGGCGACGTCGGCGTGATCCGCCCCGCGCGGCTCAGTGATCGCCAGGAGCTGGGGGAGCTGTGGCGACGGGTCCACGACACCCCCGACGGTCATCGGCGCAGCCTGGGGCTGCCGGCCAGCCCGCCGCGGCGGAAGCGGTTCAGCCTGGGCGCGCTGGTCCCGTCCTGGCTGCCGCTGCGGGCCCCATCGGTGCACCTGGTGATGGAGGAGGAGGGGCGGCTGCTCGGCTCCTGCCAGGCGCTGGAGGAGCCGCACCGCGACGACTGGGTGATCACCGAGCTCGATGCGGACGAGGGCCGGATGGCCGCCGAAGTCCGCTACGAGCTGCTGCGGGCGCTGATCGAGGCCGGCGCCAAGCGCGAGGCGGCCCGCTTCCACGCCGCCTGCTCGGACGTGCGGGAGAACCTCGAGCTGTTCGGGCAGCTGGGCTTCATGGCCTACGCGCAGGAGGAGATCTGCTACCGGGCCCCCGAGGGGACCGGTCCGGGGTCGTGGGTCCGGCGCCGGCTGACGCAGCGGCGGGCGGCCCCGGTGAGCCGTGACGGCGCGACGCCCGGCGAGTCGCTCCTGCCCGCCGGGCCGCCGGACGCGTGGCACCTGTTCGACCTGTGGACCCACTGCACCCCGCCCGCGGTGGCGCGGGTCGAGGGCTACGGGGCGGCCGACTGGGAGTCGGTCAACCACGAGGCGGCGGTGCCGCGCAGCAGCCTCACCCCGCTGCTGGAGTTCGGCGAGGTGCGCTCCTGGCTGCGGCCCTACCAGGAGCGGGCCGGCGCGTTCGTGCAGCACGGCCTCAGCCGCGACGGGCCGCACTACCTCCGGGTCCTGGTGCGCGACGGGGTCGACGGCGGCGCCGTCCTGGCCCACGCGCTCGAGCTGCTGGGTGCTGGCGCGTTGGCTGCAGGATTGCTCACCCCGGTGCGAACATACGAGGCGCAGGGGATGCGCGCCGTCAACGCGGCCGGCTTCGAGTCGATCGGGCGCGTCACGCTGCTCGTCCGCGAGGTGCGGGCGGCGATCCGGCAGCCGGCCATGGTGCCGGCGGTCCACTGAGCGACGAGGAGGCTGACAAGCGACAGGTGGAACGTCGCGAAACGACCGACGATCTCGAGGCCCTGATGGCGGCGCTGCCGCCGGAGATCTGCGAACGGCTAAAGAGCTTCGCGGACCGCTCCGACCTGCTCGAGGTGGTGATGGACCTCGGCCGGCCACCCGAGGCGCGCTTCACCCACGGCGAGGAGATCCTCTCCGACCGCGAGGTGAGCGAGGGGGACATCGCGTACGTCATCGACCGCATCGGCGCCTTCGGGGACGACAACCGGGCCGGGATCGAGCGCACCCTGCATCGGATCAGCGCCATCCGCAACCGCGGCGGCAAGGTGGTGGGGCTGACCTGCCGCATCGGCCGGGCCGTGTTCGGGACCATCGACATCATCCGCGACATGGTCGAGGGCGGGCAGTCGATCCTGATCCTGGGCCGTCCCGGCGTGGGCAAGACGACCATGCTGCGGGAGGTGGCGCGCGTCCTGGCCGACGACTTCGGCAAGCGCGTGATCGTCGTCGACACCTCCAACGAGATCGCCGGCGACGGGGACATCCCGCACCCCGGCATCGGCGACGCGCGGCGGATGCAGGTGCGCACCCCGACCGAGCAGCACGCGGTGATGATCGAGGCGGTCGAGAACCACATGCCCGAGGTGATCGTCATCGACGAGA
>CAYXZN010000245.1:0-3075 GCA_964469325.1 uncultured Steroidobacteraceae bacterium | reverse complement strand
AACGTCCCGGAAGAACCGCCGCCGGGCCGTTGAGGTGATCTCGGGCTCCGTGGCTGCCCCTCCGGGACGCAGCGAACGTTACCGGCGGGCGCATGCCTGGCGCAAGCCCCCTTATCCCCGACTTACCGGCCACTTACCGGAGATGTCCACAGTTCGTCCCCAGTGTGGATGTTAGCGTCCTCTTAACCCTCTTCTAGGCCGCCGGCGCTAGGATCAGTTCATGGAGCCGACCCGCGTCCTCTTCCTGTGCACCCACAACTCTGCCCGCTCCCAGATGGCCGAGGGGATGCTGCGGGCCTGGGGCGGGGAGCGCTTCGAGGCCTTCAGCGCCGGGACGGAGGCCACCCGCATGCGGCCCGAGGCCATCGAGGTGATGGGCGAAATCGGCCTGGACATCGGCGCTCACGAGAGCAAGACCGTCGACCGTTTCGGGGGCCAGCCGATCGACTGGCTGGTGACGGTATGCGACGACGCGCGAGAGGCCTGCCCGACCCTGCCGGGCGTCCGGCAGAGCAGGCACTGGAGCATCGACGACCCCTCCGCGGTCGACGGCGACGCCGGGCACCGACTGGATGCCTTCCGGCGGGCGCGCGACGAGCTCGCCTCGCGCGTGCGCGCTTTCATCTCGGAGGTCGGCAGCTCGGAGTGGGCGCATTCACAGGGCGAGTACCACGACGGCAGCGTGCCCAGTGCGCCGTCGCGACACGCTCCCGGCGCATAACCGGACGGCAGCGCGGCGCGAGGACCGCTGTTGTACTCCCACCGCGAATATCCACCCTGATTATCACGCGAGGCCGTAGGAGCCACTGCCCGGTCAGACCCGAACGGGGTACGCTGCGGGCCGAATGCACGTATCGGCCTGCCCGCACTGCCTGGAGGACATGGAGGCGCCGATCGTCTGCGACCGCTGCGGCTGGCGCTGGTACCACAACCCCAAGCCGGCCGCCGGGACGCTGGTCGAGCGGCGGCTGGAGGGCTCGGACGCTGAACCGCAGGTGCTGCTGCTGCGACGCGCCGTGGAGCCGGGGCTCGGCGGCTGGGACCTGCCGGCTGGCTACCTCGACCCGCACGAGTCGCCCGAGCAGGCGGCCCGGCGCGAGACCCTCGAGGAGGCTGGCCTCCAGGTCGAGCTGCTGCGGCTGATGGGCGTCTACACCAGCCTCCAAGGCAACGCCGTGTCGGCCGTCTTCCTGGCCCGGCCGCTCGACGCCGACCCGGTGGTGACGCTCGACCCGGAGTCGAGCGAGTTCGCCTGGGTGCCGCGCCACGATGCCCGCGGGTGGCTGGAGCGGATGGCCTTCCCGTCCATGGCGGCCGCGCTGACCGACTGGATCGAGGGCCGGCAGGGGCTTCCGCAGGAGGTGCCCACCCGCGCCGCGGACTGAGCCCCGACCTCGCTCCGCCGTCGCGCTGTGCTAGGCTCGGGCTCGATGTCCGCCCGTCACGTGAAGGTGGCCGTCACCGGCGCAGCCGGCCAGATCGGCTACGCGCTCCTGTTCAGGATCGGCGCCGGTGAGATGTTCGGTCCCGACACCAGCGTCGACCTCCAGCTGCTCGAGCTGGAGCAGGCCCTCCCGGCCCTGGACGGCGTGCGCATGGAGCTGGACGACTGCGCCTTCCCGGCGCTGTCGCGGGTGGTCACCACCGCGGATGCGGACGAGGCCTTCGCCGATGCTGATTGGGTCCTCCTGGTCGGAGCGGTGCCGCGGAAGGCTGGCATGGAGCGCAAGGACCTGCTCGGCATCAATGCCGGCATCTTCCGCCAGCAGGGAGCGGCCATCGGCCGCAGCGCCGCTTCCGCCGCGCGGGTGCTGGTCGTCGGCAACCCGTGCAACACGAACTGCATGGTGGCGGCGGAGAGCTCCGGCCGCGACGCACGCGACCGCTGGTTCGCGATGACCATGCTCGACGAGAACCGCGGACGCAGCCAGCTGGCGCAGAGGGCGGGCGTGCCGGTCAGCGAGGTGATCGACCTGGCGGTGTGGGGCAACCACTCCGCAACCCAGTTCCCGGACTTCGTCCACGCCCGGATCGGCGGACGGCCGGCGCCGGAGGTGATCTCCGACCACGAGTGGCTGCGCGGAGAGTTCCTCAGCACCGTTCAGCAGCGGGGAGCGGCGATCATCGCGGCCCGGGGTGCCTCGTCGGCGGCCAGCGCGGCCAACGCGGTGATCGACACGGTGCGGGAGATCGATCGGCCCAGCGGCCGCATCTTCTCGGCGGCCGTCCCCAGCCCCGGCGGTGGAGAGGGGTACGATGTGCCGGAGGGGATCGTGTTCGGATTCCCGCTGCGCGGGACCAACGGAGGCGGGGTCGAGATCGTGCAGGGGATCGAGCACGACGAGTGGGCGCAGGAGAGGATCCGTGCCACGCTCGACGAGCTGCTCGAGGAGCGCGACGCCGTCCGAGAGCTGCTGACGACGTGATGGACGACCGATGAACGACCGAACCGCTGCCGACCCCGCGCGGCCCGCGGCCGCTTCGCCCGACGGCCGCGATTCGACGGCGCCCGGCGGCGCGACGCTGAACTACGACGGGCAGATCCTGGAGCTGCCGATCGTGCCGAGCAGCGAAGGCTACTCCGGGATCGACATCGGCGGCCTCCAGGCCAGGACGGGCCTGGTCACACTGGACAACGGCTACAAGAACTCGGCCTCCACCACATCGGCCATCACCTACCTCGACGGTGAGCAGGGGATCCTCCGATACCGCGGGTACCCGATCGAGCAGCTGGCCGAGAGCTCGGGCTTCCTGGAGGTCGCCTACCTGCTGATCTACGGCGAGCTGCCGAGCAAAGCCGAGCTCGAGGGGTGGGTTGACGAGATCACGCACCACACCCTCATCCGCGAGGAGATGCGGCACTTCTTCGACAGCTTCCCGTACGACGCCCACCCCATGGCGGTGCTGTCGGCGACCACCGTCGGGCTGTCGACCTTCTACCAGGACAGCCAGGACATCTTCGACCCCGGCGCGGTCGAGATCACCCTGCGCCGGCTGATCGCCAAGATCCCGACCATCGCCGCGTGGGCCTACAAGAAGAGCATCGGCCAGCCGTACGTCTACCCGCGCAACGAC
>CAYXZN010000244.1:0-3086 GCA_964469325.1 uncultured Steroidobacteraceae bacterium | reverse complement strand
AAGTCGCGCGCGCCTTCCGGCGTGCTCCGGATCAGGGTCGGCGTCTCGATCTCCACGAAGCCCATCTGCTCCAGGCGTTGGCGGACCGCGCTCGCCAGCGCAGCGCGCAACAGAATCCGTTGCGCAAGCTCCGGCCGTCGCAGGTCCAGGTAGCGGTGCTTCAGCCGCAGCGACTCGTCGAGCCCAGGCTGCTCCTCGTTGATGTAGAAGGGTGGCACCTTCGACTCGTTGAGCACCTCGAAGCGGTCGACTCCGACCTCGACCTCTCCCGTGGCTATCTGCGGGTTGACGGTTCCTTCCGGCCGATCCCGCACGGTGCCCTCGACCTGCACCACCCACTCGTTGCGCGCCGCCTCGGCGGCGGCGTGGGCGTGGGGTGCGTCGTCGGCGCTGGTCACCACCTGGGTGATCCCGTACCGGTCGCGCAGGTCGAAGAAGGTCAGGTGCCCGTGGTCGCGGCGACGATGGACCCAGCCCGCCAGCCGCACGCGCTCCCCGACGTGGTCGCTCCGCAGCTCGCCGCAGGTGTGGGTGCGGAAGGTTTTGGCCATGGGCGCCGATGGTAGCCGATCAGCTCGGAGCCTCCCGTGGCGGCGCGAGCGGGGGCTACTCGCCACTGGCCGTCAGAGCGCCGGGAGCCGGAGGAGACGTCTCCCCGTCGCCCGCGGCTCGCTGCTCCAGCTGCCGGAGCAGGACCGCGACGCCGGCGCGGACCTGGCGGGTGTACATCGGCCACATCGCCCGCGTGGCCAGCCGTTCCACCCGGCCGGCCGGCTCGCCGACCCGCTCGGTGACACGCGTCCCGCCGGGCACCGCCTCGAGCTGGATGGTGACCCGCATCTTGCGGATGCCGGGCACCGGCACGCCAATGTCCAGCGTGAAGTAGTCGAACGGCCGCCAGTCGAGGACCTCCTCCACGATCGCATCGCGTCCGTGCACGCAGTGGGTCGTCGTCCCTGCGCCGCGCCGCCCGGAGGGGTTCTGCTCGTCGACGCGCTGCACGCCTGGCTGCCACGAGGGACGGAGGGCGGGGTCGGTCAGGTAGCTCCACGCCACCACCGGCTCGACCGGGAGCTCGTACGAGATGGTCCGGATGGCCGCCTCGGGGCTGATCCACACCCGCCGCCGCTCCTGCTCCTCCGCCCAGCGCTCGTGCATGTCCCCCACCCACCCGTGCACCGCCGCGTCGTCGAGCGGTTCGCGGTGCTCACGGAGCCGGAGCGCCGACGGCTCGACCGCCATCGCCGCCACCAGCGCGTCGGTCAGCAGCATGTAGCCTGCATGGCCGAGAAGCTCTCGGATCTGGTTCTTGAGCAGCCGATGGACGAGGATCACGTCGCTCCCGGTGAGCCGCTCCTGGCCGGCGATCCGGTGGCGGCCGAAGGCTCCGTGGTGCGCCACGAACTTGAGGTCGAGGCGCGGGATCAGGATGCACGCCTTGCAGTCGCACTGGGTGGCGCGGTCGATGGCATCGAGGCGGCGCCGGAAGGCGAAGTAGGAGCTCTCCAGCGTGTCGAGCAGCATCGACGGGTCGATCCGCTCGCCCAGGGTGTAGACGAAGAGCGCGTCGCCCTCGAGCCCCGAGAGGTTCATTGGCGGCGACAGCGAGCGCAGGACCGTCTCGGTCAGGTCAGCCAGGACGTCCTGGGCATGGTCGAGCTCGCTGCCGGCGAGGTAGGCGGTGTAACCGCTGATGTCGGCCACTGCCAGGCAGCCGCGGTCGGTCCTGGCGCCGATGGGGTGACCGGTCGGCTGGGTCATCCGGCGGTCACCGCCTCCGCCGCCCGGTCGAGCGGCAGCTCCCGCTGCTCGCCCGCCGACAGGTCGCGCAGCACCACGTTCCCACGCTCGAGCTCCTCGCCCACGATCACCGCCCACCGGGCGCCGAGCCGGGCGGCCGACTCCAGCTGCTTGCCGAGCCTGCGCATGCTGCCGTCGGCCCGCACCCGGAGGCCTGCCTCGCGCAGGCGCCCAGCCACCTCCAGCCGGTCCCCGAGCGCCGACGGATCGGCCCCCACCACGACCACCAGGGGCTCGGACGCCTGGGTGGTCGAGCCGTCGGCGGCGAGGGCCTGCGCCACCCGGTCGATCCCGAGGCCGAAGCCGATCCCCGGCGTGGACGGCCCGCCCACCAGCTCGACCAGCCCGTCGTAGCGACCTCCCGCGCCGATCGCGTCCTGCTGGCCGTGGCGTCCGGCGGGGAAGAACTCGAACGTGGTGCGGGTGTAGTAGTCGAGGCCGCGCACCAGCCGGTGGTCGAGGCTGTACGGGCAGCCCAGTCGGTCGAGCAGGGCGCGCACGGCGGCGAAGTGATCGGCGCAGTCGTCGCACAGGAAGTCGACCATCCTTGGGGCGCCGGCTGCCAGCTCGAGGTCGAGCTCCTTGTCGTCCAGGACGCGCAGCGGGTTCACCCGTAGGCGGCGGCGGGAGTCATCGGTCAGGCGGTCTTGGTATCGGCCGAAGTAGTCGATCAGCGCCTCGCGGTAGGCCGGTCGGCAGGCGGAGTCGCCGATGCTGTTCAGGCGGGTGTCGACCGCCTCCACCCCGGCGTCGCGGTAGAAGCGCTGCGCCAGCTCGATCAGCTCCGCGTCCACCGCCGGCCCCGGGTCGCCCAGCACCTCCACGTCCCACTGGGCGAACTGCCGGTAACGGCCCGCCTGGGGCCGGTCGTAGCGGAACATGGGGCCGATCAGGTAGACCCGGAGCGGGCCGGGGCGGACGTGCATCCCGTGCTGCACGAACATGCGGGCGATGCCGGCGGTCGGCTCGGGGCGCAGCGCCCATGCGGCGCGTTCCTCGTCGCTGCCCTGCGGGCCCGTGACCCCGAACATCTCCTTCTCGACCGCGTCGGACGACTCGCCCAGGCCGCGGGCGAACAGCTCGACCCGCTCGAAGAGCGGCGTCTCGATCCGGTCGAAGGCGTACCGACGTGACAGCTCGCGGGCCAGCTCCTCGAGCCGCGTCCAGGCCGCGCCCTCCTCGGGCAGCAGGTCGCGGGTGCCGCGAGGGGCGGTGATCTTGCCGGCCACGGGCGTGAGTCTACCGGCGAGCGGCGCTCAGCGGACCTCGCGCTGGACGTTGGTCAC
>CAYXZN010000243.1:0-3099 GCA_964469325.1 uncultured Steroidobacteraceae bacterium | reverse complement strand
AGCCCCTCGACGATGGCGGTCTTGCCCACACCGGGCTCACCGATGAGGACCGGGTTGTTCTTGGTGCGCCGCGACAGCACCTGGATGACCCGGCGGATCTCCTCGTCGCGGCCGATGACCGGGTCGAGCTTGCCCTCGCGCGCGTCGCGCGTGAGGTCGCGGCCGTAGCGCTCGAGCGCCTGGTAGGTGCTCTCGGGCGTGGGCGAGGTCACGCGCTGCCCGCCGCGCACCTCGGTCAGCGCGGCCAGGATCTGCTCCTTGCCGGCGCCGGCCGCCTCGAGGATGCGCTGGGCGTCGCCGCCCGCCTCGGCGGCGGCGAGCAGCAGGTGCTCGGTCGAGACGTACTCGTCGCCCAGTCGGCGCGCCTCCTCCTCGGCGCGCTCGAAGAGCTGCCGCGCGCGCGGGTCGAGGCTGAGTGAGCCGCCCTGGATCTTGGCCCGCCGCGCCAGCGCGGCGCTCAGCTCGACCAGCAGCTGGCCGGGGTCGGCGCCGAGACGGCGCAGCGTGACGGCCGGGATGCCCTCGCCGTCCTGGAGCAGGGCGGCGAGGACGTGCTCGGCGTCGAGGACGGGACTGTCCGCCTCGGTTGCCAGGCGCTCGGCGGCGATGATCGCCGCCTGCGCCTTCTCGGTGTAGCGGTCGAGCTTCATCGGGTGCTGCTCCCTACGGTCCTGCGTCGAGGATCGGGCTGGCGGACCTGATCGAGGAACTCCCTCGCCAGCTCGCGGCTCTTCTCGTCGAGCCCGGTCGGCAGGATGGGCCTGACTTTGACGTAGAGATCGCCGCGACCCTCGCCGCGGAAGCGCGGCAGGCCCTTGCCGGCGAGCCGGAAGGTGCGCCCGTTCTGCGTCTCGGCCGGGATGCGCAGCAGGACGCGCCCGGACAGCGTGTCGACGGGCACCTCCGCGCCGAGCAGCGCCTCGGCCAGCGTGATCGGCAGCTCGCGCTCGAGGTCCGCGCCGCGGCGGGTGAAGACAGGGTGGCGCGCGACTCTGACGCGCAGGAAGACGTCGCTGCCGTCGCGGCCGACGCCTGAGAAGCGGATGCGCTGGCCGTCCTCGACGCCGGGTGGGATGGTCACCTCGATGCGCCGGCCGTCGACCTCGACCAGCCGCTTGGTGCCGGCGGCAACCTCCTCCAGCGTCACCTCCGCCTCCGTTTGGTAGCGCGGCGCCGCGCGCCGCCGCTGCGGTCGCGTGCCCGCGCCGCCGCGGCCATTCGTCCGCGCCTCGGCCTGGCCGAGGTCGCCAAAGAGGTCCTCCAACGAGCCTACGCGCACGCGCGTGCGGCCGCGGTCGGAGGCACCTTCGGCGCCGAAGGGCGACGCGCCGCCGGCGAAGAAGGTGCGGAAGAACTCCGAGAACCCGGCCAGGTCCTCGGGGTCGCCGTGGTACTCGAAGCGCACGCCACCCGGCGCGCCGCCGCCGCCGGCGAAGCCGCGGAAGCGGGCGAAGGGGTCGCCGGCGGCGCCACTGCCGGCGCCGGCGCGCTGGTACATCTCCCAGTTCGCGCCGAGCTCGTCGTAGGCCTTCCGCTTCTCGGGATCGCCGAGCACCGCGTGCGCCTCGTTGATCTCCTTGAAGCGCCGCTCGGCGGCAGCATCGCCCTTGTTGACGTCAGGGTGATGCCGCCGCGCCAGCTTCCGGTAGGCCTTCTTGATGTCGGCCTGGCTGGCGTTGCGCGGAACGCCGAGGGTGGCGTAGTAGTCCCGATACTCCATCGGTCCTCAGGCGGCGGGCTTCGGCTAGCGCCGCCCTTCCTCCTCGGCTGTTGCCACCGGCGCGGCGACCGCCGGCGGCTGGTCGGTGCCGGGGAACCCGCGGCGCATCTTGTCCGGCGCGGCCGGCTTCTCGCTGGGCTCCTCGCCCTGCTCGAGCACCTCGGCCGGCGTGGCCTCGAGCGCCTCGGGCATGCGCACCAGGGCGTGCTCCAGGACCTGGTCCATCGACTCGGCCAGGACGAGCTTGATCTGCTTGCGGATCTCCTCGGGGATGTCCTGCAGGTCCTTCTCGTTCTTGAGCGGCAGAATCACCTGCCGCGCGCCCGAGAGATGGGCGGCCAGGATCTTGCTCTTGAGCCCGCCGACGGGCAGCACCCGCCCGCGGAGGGTGATCTCGCCGGTCATCGCCACGTCCTTGCGGACGGGGATGCCGGTGAAGGCGCTGACCATCGCCGTCGCCATCGTGATGCCGGCCGACGGGCCGTCCTTCGGGATGGCGCCGGCGGGCACGTGGATGTGCAGCGTGTTCTTCTCGAACTGCTCGCGCTTGACGCCGAGCTGCTCGGCGCGGGCCCGGATCCACGACAGGCCGGCGCGTGCCGACTCGCGCATGACCTCGCCCAGCTGGCCGGTCAGGATGAAGTCTTCCTTGCCGGGCATCCTGGTCACCTCGACAGACACGACGTCGCCGCCGACCTCGGTCACGACCAGGCCGGTCGCCGCGCCGACCTGGTCCTCCGCCTCGAGCTCGCCGTACTCGAAGCGCGGCGGGCCGAGCAGGTCGGCCAGCTTCTTTGCGTCGACGACGGTCTTGCGCTTGCGGCCCTCGGCGACCCGGCGGGCGACCTTGCGCATGACGTTGGCGATCTCGCGCTCGAGGTTACGGACGCCGGCCTCCTTGGTGTAGGCCTGGACGAGCTGGACCATCGCCTCGTCGGTGATGGCGACGTGCTTGTCCTTGAGGCCGTGGTTCTCCATCTGCTTCGGGATCAGGAAGCGCTTGCCGATCTCGATCTTCTCCTGCTGCGTGTAGCCCGGCAGCTGGATGACCTCCATCCGGTCGCGCAGCGCCGGCGGAATCGGATCGAGCAGGTTGCCCGTCGCGATGAAGAGCACCTTCGACAGATCGAAGGGCACCTCGAGGTAGTTGTCCTGGAAGGTGTGGTTCTGCTCGGGATCGAGCACCTCGAGCAGCGCCGAGCTCGGATCGCCGCGGAAGTCCATGCCGATCTTGTCGACCTCGTCGAGCATGAACACCGGGTTGTTGGTGCCGGCGGTCTTGATGTTCTGGATGATCCGGCCGGGCAGCGCGCCGATGTAGGTGCGGCGGTGACCGCGGATCTCGGCCTCGTCGTGGATGCCGCCCAGGCTCATGCGCA
>CAYXZN010000242.1:0-3101 GCA_964469325.1 uncultured Steroidobacteraceae bacterium | reverse complement strand
CCACGACGAGCTGACGCTCGAGATGGTGACCGACGAGGAGCGCGACTACATGTACAACGAGTACGCCCACGACCGCCGCATGCGGATCAACCTGGGCATCCGACGCCGCCTGGCGCCGCTGGTCGACAACTCGCGTCGCCGCCTGGAGCTGCTCAACTCGCTGCTGCTCAGCTTCAAGGGGACGCCGGTCATCTATTACGGCGACGAGATCGGCATGGGCGACAACGTCTACATGGGTGATCGCAACGGGGTTCGGACGCCGATGCAGTGGACGGGAGACCGCAACGCCGGGTTCAGCCGCGCCGATACCGCCGCCCTCTACAGTCCGGTGGTGGTCGACCCGGTGTATGGCTACCAGGCGGTGAACGTGGAGGCCCAGCAGCGAACGCCGGGCTCGCTGCTGAACTTCATGAAGCGGATCATCCGCGTCCGCCGCCAGTACCCGGTCTTCGGCCGCGGCTCGCTGGAGTTCCTCCAGCCAGCCAACCGTGCGGTGCTCGCCTACCTGCGCGAGGATGCCGACACGACCCTGCTGTGCGTCGCCAACCTGTCCCGCTTCGCCCAGTACGTGGAGCTCGACCTGGAGCGGTACACCGGGCGCACACCGATCGAGCTGATCGGTCGGGTCCAGTTCCCGCGCATCGGCCAGCTGCCGTACCTGCTCACCCTTGGGCCCCACGACTTCCTGTGGTTCGAGCTGACTCGCGGCGAAGACCTGCTCCCGCTCGATGCCCCGGCCTAGCCGTCCCGGGCTCGGCCTGGACCTCGCGCAGCTCGAGCGGCTGGTCGGGTCGATCCCGGTCGACCGATTCGCGGAGCAGCGCTGGTTCCGGGCGAAGCGCCGGCGCATCGCCGAGCTGCGGCTCGACGACGCTGCGCCGCTCGAGCCGGATCCCGACGCCGCCGGCCGCGACGTCGTGATGGCGGTGGTGCGGGTCAGCTACCGCGACGCCGAGCCGGACGACCGCTACCTGCTGCCGCTCGTGCTCGAGCAGCCCGCGCCGCGGGGCCCCGCGGCGCGCCGCGGCGAGCGGGCCGGTGCGGGGATCAGCGTCTCCGACCCGCAGACCGGCGCCCTGCTCCGCGAGCCGCGGGACGGCGAGGGCGCCTGGCGCCGGTTGGCCGCGGCGATCGCCGCCGACCTGTCGCTGGCGGCGCTGCACGGGGAGCTGCGCTGCCGACGCACCGAGGCGCTCGAGTCGCTGGTCCCGTCCGCGGTGGAGGCGGTGCAGGTGCTCGACGAGCGCCGGCTGCGGGTCGAGCAGACCAACACGTCGGTGGTGCTCGGCGAGCGGCTCATCTACAAGTCGTACCGGCTGCTCGAGCCGGGCGAGAGCCCCGACCTCGAGGTGAGCGCCTTCCTGACCTCGATCGGCTTCCCCCACACGCCCGCCGTGGCGGGATCGGTGCGCTACGCCCCCGAGCACGGCGAGCCGTGCGTGGCGGGGATGCTACAAGCGCTGGTCGCCGCGCGCGGAGACGCCTGGAACTGGCTGCTCGGCGAGCTGCGAGGCGGCGGCGACGGTCTCCCCGGCGTGCGGCGTATCGGCCGTATCACGGCCGAGCTGCACGCCGCGCTCGCCTCGCGTCCCGAGCATCCCGAGTTCCCGTCCCGCGTCGCGACGGTGGCGGAGACCGGCGCCTGGCGGGCCGGAGCCGAGCGCCAGCTCGCACTGGCCGAGTCGGCGCTCCACGATGACGAGCACCGACGGCTGGTGGCGTTGGCCCCCGCCGTGCGGGCGCGGTTCGCCGACGCGTTCGGCAGCGCCAGCGCATCGGCGCCGGTCAGCCGCATTCACGGCGACTATCACCTCGGCCAGCTGCTGCGCGTCGGAGAGGGGTTCATGGTGATCGACTTCGAGGGCGAGCCGGTCCGCGCGCTGGACGAGCGCCGGGGGCCGCACTCCCCGCTGAAGGACGTGGCCGGCATGCTGCGCTCGCTCGACTACGCGGCGCGCACCGCCGAGGCGGACCCCGGGCGGACGGCCACCTCGCAGGCCGGCCCGACCGGCCACCGGTTCTCGGCCGGCGACTGGCTGTCCGCGGCCCGCGGCGAGCTCCTCGACGCCTATCGGCTTGCGGAGGTGGGCGTCCCGCTGGACCCGGGGCTGCTCGCCGCCTTCGAGCTCGAGAAGGCGTGCTACGAGGTCCGCTACGAGGCGAACAACCGCCCCCAGTGGGTCTGGCTGCCGCTCGCCGCCCTGGAACGGCTGGCAGCGGCGTGAGGATCTGGCGCGGCAACCCCTACCCGCTGGGAGCGACCTGGGACGGCGCCGGGGTGAACTTCGCCGTCTTCAGCGAGAACGGCACCGCCGTCGAGCTGTGCCTGTTCGACCCGGACGGGTCGAACGAGCGGCGGGTCCGGATCCCCGAGCAGACCGACCTGGTCTGGCACTGCTACCTGCCCGACGTTCGGCCCGGGCAGCGCTACGGCTATCGGGTGCACGGTCCCTACGCCCCCGCGGAGGGGCACCGCTTCAACCCGGCCAAGCTGCTGCTCGACCCCTACGCCAAGCGGATCGACGGCGGGATGGCGTGGAGCGACGCCCTGTTCGGGTACCGGGTCGGGGACCCGCAGGCGGACCTGTCGCTCGACGAGCGCGACTCCGGCGAGGGGGTGCCGAAGAGCGTCGTGGTCAACGAGGCGTTCGTGTGGGGCCGCGACCAGCAGCTGTGGACCCCGTGGGACCGGACGGTCATCTACGAGGTCCACGTCAAGGGCTTCACCTTCCGCCACCCCGACGTTCCCGAAGAGCTGCAGGGGACCTACGCGGGGCTCGCGTCGGCGGCCGCCATCGAGCACCTCGAGTCGCTGGGCGTGACGGCGGTCGAGCTGCTGCCGGTCCACCACCACGTGAACGACCGCCACCTGGTGGAGCGCGGGCTGACCAACTACTGGGGCTACAACACCATCGGCTTCCTCGCGCCCGACTCGCGCTACTCCGCGACCGGCGAGCCGGTCAGCGAGTTCAAGAGCATGGTGAAGCGGCTGCACGACGCGGGGATGGAGGTGATCCTCGACGTGGTCTACAACCACACCGGCGAGGGGAACGAGCTGGGCCCGACCCTCTGCTTCCGCGGCCTCGACAACGCCTCCTACT
>CAYXZN010000241.1:0-3137 GCA_964469325.1 uncultured Steroidobacteraceae bacterium | reverse complement strand
GCCCTGCGCAGCGCGACGTGCTGCGCTGCGCGTCGGTGGTCGGAACGACCTTCTCGCTGGACGCAGTGGCGGCGCTCGTGCCGGCGCCGGTGCGGGCCGTGCTCGACCGCCACCTCGACGCGCTGCGACGAAGGGAGCTCGTCGACCCGGCGCCCCGCACCCTCCTCGGCCGCCCCGGCTTCACCTTCCGGCACGCCCTCGTCCAGCAGGCCGCCTACCGCACCACCACCCGGGAGGCCCGCGCCGAGCTGCACGAGCGGCTCGCCGAGTGGCTCGACCGGCAGGACGCGCCCGAGCTCGAGGAGGTCGTCGCCCACCACCTCGACGAGGCCCACGCGCAGCGCCGACGGCTCGGCCTCGATGACGAGGCCACCCGCGCGCTCGCTCGGCGCGCCGGGGAGCGGTTGGCACGGTGCGGGCTGCGTGCCTACCGCCGCTTCGACATGACCGCCGCCGCGCAGCTCCTGTCACGTGCCCGGGCGCTGCTGCCCGCTGACCATCCTGAGCGCCACGAGGTCCTGCGGCGCCTCGCCGAGGCCTACCCGACGCTGGGGCGGCTCGCCGACGCCGAGGCGGTGCTGGCCGAGCTGCTCGAGGACCCGCGCGTCCGCAGCGACCCGCGGGGCGAGCAGCGGCTGCGCCTCGAGCAGCTGCGCGTACGGCTCATCGCCGGCCCCGACCCGGTACGGCACGACACTGTGCGCGCCGAGGTGGAGCGCGCCGTCGCCGTGCTCGGACCCGCCGGCGACGACGTCGGCATGTCGCGCGCCTGCTACCTCTTCGCAACCATGCACCTGCGGGGGGCCCGCATCCGCGACCTCGAGGACGTGGCGCGCCGTGGGCTCGAGCACGCCCGCCGCTCCGGCGACCTGCGGGAGCTGCTGGGAGCCATGTGGTTCCCGGCATGGGCGCTGGTGGTCGGCCCGACGCCGGTGCCGGAAGCAATCCGCGGCTGCGAGCTGCTGCTGCGCAACGCGCCCGGCGAGCATCTCGGCGTCGTGACCGATCTCGCCCGCCTCCACGCGATGCGCGGTGCGTTCCACACGGCACGCGAACTGATCGCCCGCGGCCAACGGCAGGCCGTGGAGCGCGTCCGGGTGCGTCGGGCGCTGGCGGTCGTGGCGCAGCGTAGCGCCGAGGTCGAGGTCCTCGCGGGCGACCTCGCCGCGGCGGAGGCCACGCTTCGCCCGGGCGTCGAGGTGGCCCTCGACGTCGGCGAGCAAGACCAGACCGCCCAGGTCGCGGCCGCGCTGGCGCGGGTGCTGTCCACCCGGGGCAGCGACGACGAGGCCGCGACGTTCGCCGCGCTCGCACGGCGCGAGGCGCCGGCGGAGAGCGTTGTCGCCCAGGCGCTGTGGCGTGCGGCCACGGGGCGGGTGCTGGCGGCGGGCGGTGACCCGGTCGGTGGCGAGCGGCTGGCGCGTGAGGCGATCGCGCTCGTTCCCGACGACCTGCTCACCGTGCGGGCCGAGCTCCTGCTGGACCTCGCCGCCACGCTCGCCGCCGGCGGACGGCACGAGGCGGCGGCGTCGGCGCGGCGCGAGGCGGCCGTCCTCCACGAGCGCAAGGGCAACGTCGTCGGCGCGCGGCTGGCGCTGGGACGGGGAGCAGGCGAGACGTTCCTCTAGCGCCCAGCGATTCAGCATGTGTGTCCGGCAATCTCCTCGGCAGCCGAGCAGACCGCCCACGGATCCTTGTGTCCGGCTCGACGCCGAGAGGGGGAGCCCAGGCAGTATCGGTGATGGGCGTGATTCGGTCATCGCCGTGTTGGTTGGCGCGGGCCAGGACGTGGACACGGCCCGGGCCGAGGGGCTTCGTGTCGACGCTCGATCGGGGTCTGGGGACATCCGCGTCTACCCGCCAGGCACCCATGCCGGAGTGATGATGATCCGGCTCGACCATCAATCCCCGCGTGGCATCCGACAGGCTGTAGAACGCATCGGCACGAGCGACGAGCTCGACGACCTCCAAGTATGTATCGCGGTGTGCCGCGACGACGACATCCCGGCCTTCCGTGCCGGGGTCGACCTCGAGGCCGAGGCCGCTGTCATGCACCGGCCGGCCGATGCCGTTGTGCGAACGCTGAGGTCTACCGGCGACTTTGGGCGGCTTGTAGGCGAGGGTGGCCGTTGCTGACGACACGCAGGTCGGGTATGCGATGCGGGATGTGTTCGCTCACCGGCGCGGCTGGTAGCGGTCCGGGACGGCCCAGCAGGTAGCCCTGGGCGGCCTGTGCTCCCAGCTGCTGCCAGGCGGCGAGGTCGGCGGGCTCTTCGATCCCTTCGGCGATCAGGCTGGCGCCGGTCTCGTGCACGAATGACACCAGGCAGCTGGCCAGCGCCCGCCGCACCGGGTCGACCAGCACGTGCTGGGTGAGGCTGGGGTCGAGCTTGATGAAGTCGGGCGCGAGCCGCACGATATGGCGCAGGCTCGCGAATCCGGCCCCGGCGTCATCGACGGCGACACCCACGCCACGGTGACGGATGTCTCCAAGGGCGGCCTCCAGCTGCGGATAGTCGTCCACGACCGCATGCTCGGTGATCTCCACCGTCACCTGCCGCTGGTGGCGGTCGAGCAGCACGAGCATGCGGGGGTCGGCGAGGGCGGCTGGGGAGGCATTGACGCTCACCGTCACGTGCGCAGGCAGTTCACGGCTGGCGGTCAGGGCGCTGTCGATGGCTGCCAGCTCGAGGTCGACCCCGAGACCCACGGCATGGGCCTGGTCGAACCACAGGTTGGGGGGCCGATAGGGCTCGAGATCGAACCGGGCCAGTGCCTCGACCGAGACCAGCTGTCCGTCGTCGAGCGAATAGATCGGCTGGAACACCACATGAAAGCGCCGCTCGGCGAGCACGTCGCCGATCTGGTTGCGCAGCTGCGGGTCGCGGGTCGGCTCGCTCGTGGCCTGGTCGAACTCCTGACGGAACCACGCCGCCAGCCCCTGCTCGAAGCTGGTGCGCAGCGCCTGCACGCTCGCGCCCGACAGGGTCCCAACGATCACGAAGAACGCGCCCCGGGCGGCCCAGTTCACCAGCTGCTGGGTCTGACCGGCAGCCACCGCGAGCGGCATCGCCGGTCCACACAGCAGCATGGCGGCCAGCCCCGCCGCGAGCCCGCCGGCCGGCCCGAACAGCAGC
>CAYXZN010000240.1:1687-3142 GCA_964469325.1 uncultured Steroidobacteraceae bacterium | reverse complement strand
CTTGGCTTCAAAACCGTCGAAGCGCAGCAGCGGATTGAGCCAGATCAGCCGCCGGCACGATTTGTGCAGCCGCTCCATTTCCCGAGACAGCGTTTCGATGTCGTCGCGCTCCAGCCCGTCCGTGATCAGGAGCACCGTGGCGCCCTGCCCCAGCACGCGCCGCGACCAGAGCCGGTTGAACGTGCCGAGGGCCTCGGACGATGCTGCGCGCCACGTGCCCCAGCGTCCTCTGCGCCTCGACGGTCCGCGCCAGCTCCCGCTTCGACCGCCCCAGCTCCTCCGCATGGCGGTGAAGATCGATGGCGCTCGCGGCGTGGCCGGCCAGGGCTCGGAGCAAGCCGACTGCCGCGTCGTCGAAGGCGTCGCTCCTCGAGCTGAAGGCGCCCAGCCCACCCAGCACCTCATCGCCGGCGATCAGTGGGGCCACGGCCATGGAGCGCATGTTGGCGACCTCGACGATCCGGTCGGCCACCTCGTTGTGCGTGAACCGATCGTCGTTCGGGTAGTCGGGGGTCACCATGACCTCGGCGCGCGCTACGGCCGCGCCGAACATCCCGGCCCCGATCGGTAGCTCGAGGTCCCGGATCAGCCGGCGCGCCTCTCGGTTGTGGATCCCCGCGTCGTTTGCGAAGCGGAGCACGCCGCTGGACGGATCGGCGAGGTAGATCATCGCCCCATCCATCTGCAGCAGCCGAGCAGCCTCGTCGACGGCGTGCTGGAGGAGGGAGTCGATCTGGGGATCGTGACTCATCAGCCGATGATAGGCGCGGGACGAGCTCAGGCCGGCTCGGTCAGCTTGTGCTCCACCGCCCACAGCGCGGCCTGGGTGCGGCTGGCGAGGCCGAGCTTGCCGAGGATGTTGCTGACGTGGGTGCGTGCGGTCCGCTCGGTGATCGACAGCTCGTAGGCGATCTCCTTGTTGCTCGCCCCCCTGGCCAGCTGGGCGAGCACCTCCTTCTCGCGCTGTGTCAGCGGCTCCACCGGCTCGCTCTCGGTCCGCCGGTTGCGCATCCGCTGCGCGAGCAGTCGCGCCACCTGGGGATCAAGGTGCACCTCACCGGCGTAGGCGGCACGCACCGCCCGGGCCACCTCCTCCGCCTCCGCGTCCTTGAGCAGGTAGCCGCTCGCGCCGGCCTCGAGTGCCTGGGTCACCTTCTCCTCCTCGATGAAGCTGGTGACCGCCACGATCTCGACCTCGGGGTGCGCCTGCTTGATGGCGCCGATCGCCTCCAGGCCGTTCATGTTCGGCATCAGCAGGTCCATCAGGATGACGTCGGGGCTGAGCCGATCGGCCACCGATACCGCCTGCTGGCCGTCCTCCGCCTCGCCGACCACGTCGATGTCAGCCTGGAGCTCGAGGAACCCCTTGAGCCCGCGACGCACCACCGCGTGGTCGTCGACCAGCAGCACCCGGATCAGGGCGCCCTCGTCCGTCACGTTGCCCTCCGTTCGACA
>CAYXZN010000240.1:0-1587 GCA_964469325.1 uncultured Steroidobacteraceae bacterium | reverse complement strand
CGCCCCGTGTTTGACGGGATGGGGCCGCGGCCGAGCCGCTCCCTATACTCGGCCGCGATGTCCCCTCATCGGCTCGACCCTTGACCCGGGTGGTCGCGACGGTCGAGGTGCCGGCCAGCAGCGCCAACCTGGGAAGCGGATTCGACGTGTTCGCAGCAGCCCTGTCCCTGCGCCTGCGCGCGCAGCTCCAGCCGGCGTGGGAGGCGGGGATCGAGGTGGTGGCCCGCGGCGAAGGGTTGCGCGGGGAGCGGGCCGCCGGCGCAGAGGGCGCCGAGAACCTGGTGGCCAGGTCCTTCCGGGAGGGGCTGCGCGCCACGTCGGGAACCGGCGTCTCTGGCGGCTGGCGGATCGAGGTGTCGAGCATGATCCCCTCGGCGCGCGGGCTGGGCAGCTCGGCGGCCGCCATCCTGGCGGGGCTGCTGCTGGGGATCGCGGTCGGCCGCCGGCGTGGCCTACCGCTCGACGAGGTGCTGGCGCTGGCCGCGCAGATCGAGGGTCACCCCGACAACGTGGCGGCCGCGCTCCACGGCGGCATCACGCTGGCCGTCGCGGATGCCGACGGGCGACTGGTGGTGCGGCGCATCCGCGCGCCAGAGTCGTGGATCCCGGTCGTCTTCGTGCCGCAGGCGGAGTCGCAGACGGTCCAGATGCGCGGGGCGCTGCCGGTCGCGATCCCCCACCACGACGCCGCCCTGCACGGCGGCCGCTCGGCCCTGCTGGCGACCGCCTTCCTGACCGGTGACGCGTCGCTGCTGCCGGTGGCGATGGACGATCGGCTCCATCAGCCGTACCGGCTCCCGCTGCTGGAGCACGCCGCAGGGCTGATCGAGCTCGCCTACGAGCGAGGCGCAGCGGGCGCGGCCCTCTCCGGCGCCGGCCCCAGCGTGCTGGCCATCTGCGACGGCCCCGCCGCCGCGCACGCGGTGGAGAAGGGGTTCGCACAGGCGGGCGTGCCGGGGGCCTCGATGCGGCTGCGCTTCGACGCGGCCGGCGCGCGCGTGACCTTGGCCGACAGTGAGGAGGCTCCGGCATGAGCCTCGTCACCCTCACCGACGTCGCCAAGGCGCACGGCGGTCAGGAGCTCTTCGCGGGCATCTCGCTCCAGCTCAGCGCGGGCCGGCGCGTGGCGCTGGTGGGGCCCAACGGCGCCGGCAAGACGACCCTGCTGGAGATCATCACCGGCGACCAGGAACCTGACTCGGGCTCCGTGATCCGCGGTAAGGAGGTCGTGATCGGCTACCTGCCGCAGGAGGTGGCAGACCGCGCCGGGCGGAGCGTGGTGGCCGACGTGCTGGCCGGGGCGGGCGAGGCGAGCGGCATCGCCCGGCGCATGCGCCACATCGAGGCCGAGCTGGAGGACGCTACCGACGACGAGGAGCTGGCCGAGCTGATGGACGAGTACGGTCGGCTCCAGCACCGCTTCGAGCAGATCGGCGGCTACTCGCTGGAGGCGGAGGCCAGGCGGATTCTGGCCGGCCTTGGCTTCCGCGACGCCGATGCCGACCGCGACGTGGGCGAGTTCAGCGGCGGCTGGATGATGCGGGTCGCGCTGGCCCGGCTCCTCCTCGCCAACCCGGACGTGCTGCT
>CAYXZN010000239.1:0-3143 GCA_964469325.1 uncultured Steroidobacteraceae bacterium | reverse complement strand
GCGCGACGGTCGTCCGTCGCGGGACCGACGGGCGCGACGACCTGATCACCGACGGGCCGTTCGTGGAGGCCAAAGAGCAGATCGGCGGGCTCTACCTGCTCGAGTGCGCCGATCTCGACGAGGCGCTCCGCCTGGCTCGCGAGATCCCCATCAGCCCCGGCCTATCGGTAGAGGTGCGTCCCGCTCCCTACTGATGATCCCTGCTCCACGCGCGGATGCGCGAAGCCGCCCTCCGGCCCGTTCGGGCCGGGCCACGCGGAGCGCGTCCACCGGGTGGTGGCCGTCGACCACGGCAGCCGTCGGCTCGGAGTCCTCTCCGCGAGCGCCGTCGCGGCCCTGGTTGTGAGGAGTGAGCGAGCGGTCGTCCGGCCAGGAGTAGAGTGCGCCCGTGGAAGAGACTTCCTACTCGGTCGGCTGGCTGGCCCTCTCGCTGATCAACGCCGGCCTGGCCCAGAGCAAGAACCGGTCAGGGCTCGCCTGGTGGGCCGGCTCGCTGCTGCTCGGTCCCGTGGCGACGCTCCTGGTCGTCCTTTCGCCGCGGCTCGAGCCGGGTCAGCGCGAAGCGGTGAGCAGCCGCTTCGTGCTCATCGGGGTTGCCGTGATCCTGGCGGTGCTGGCTCTGCTGTTCCTGGGGACAGGCGCCCTCGGGCGCTGAGCCCGGTGGGCGCCGCTTGTGCGCGGCGCACTGGCGCTTGGGAGCCTTGCGGGGCGGTCCGGGACTCTTCCCAAGCGGAGCCGATCGGCGCAGAATCGGGTATTCGCGGAGGATTCGTCCATGCGCCCAGTCCGCGCGACCCGAGCGCTGATGCCGCTCACCCTGCTGGCCTTGCTGGCGAGCCTGCTCGGGCCTGCCGCGGTCGCGGCGGAGTCAGACCCTCCCTCGCAGAGCCCGGATCAGGCCGCGGGCGACTCCTGGATCGTCATGCTCGCGCGCGGCGCCGATTCCGCGAGCCAGGCGCCGGTGCTCGCTCGCAGGGCAGGCGGCAGCGTCGGACACGTCTACCAGCACGCTCTGAACGGTTTCCAGTTCAAGGGCTCGGCAGCCGCCGCGGACGCGCTCCGCCGCAACCCGCAGGTGACCCTCGTCCAGCCCGACCATTCGATCGCGCTGACCGAGACGCTGCCGTTCGGGGTCAAGCGGGTGAGCGCGTACCGCCCGGCGGGCGGCGGGGCGTACCAGGACGGCTACCGGGGCGCGGGTGCGAGGATCGCGATCCTCGACACCGGCATCTACCTCAGCCATCCGGACCTCGCCGCGAGCATCGACTCCTCGCTCGGCAAGAACTGCGTGAACGAGGCGAATCCGCCCAACGACGGCTACGGCCACGGGACCCACGTGGCCGGAACTGCAGCTGCCCCACTGAACGGCACCGGTGTCGTGGGCGTCGCGCCCGAGGCTCGCCTCGTGGCGGTGAAGGTCTTCACCGACTCCGGCAGCTCCTCGGAGTCGCTGGTGCTGTGCGGCATCGATCACATCACCGGACTCAACCTCGACGGCGATCCGGGGAACGACGTTGACGTGGCGAACATGAGCTGGGGCGAGCAGCGCTCGTGGGGAAGCTGCGCCACGGACGCCCTGCATGCCGCCATCTGCGGCGCATACGCGGCGAACATCACCCTGGTGGCGGGCGCGGGCAACTCGGCCACCAACGCCGGCAGCTTCGTGCCGGCCGCCTACCCCGAGACGATCAGCGTGTCGGCGATTGCCGACTTCGACGGAGAGCGCGGCGGGCTGGCCGGTTGCGGATTCGTCCCCGAGCTGTTCTGGATCGAGTGCGACGACAGCCTGGCCTTTTTCAGCAACTTCGGCGCGTCGGTCGACGTCATCGCGCCCGGCGTCCAGGTGTACTCCACCTGGACGGGCGGTGGCTACCAGACCTCGAGCGGGACCAGCATGGCGACTCCCCACGTGGCCGGAGTGGTGGCCCTGATGGCGGCGGTGAACCCCGGCCTGACGCCGGCGCAGGCGCTCGGCGTGCTGCGCCTCACCGGCGAATGCCCGAACGGCCAGGTCGCGAGCGCCGACGGTAACCCCGGCTGTGCGAGCCAGGGAACCTGGCCGGATGACCCGGACGGCATCGCGGAGGTCCTGCCCCACGCCCTCCGTGCCGCCCAGGAGGTGAAGACTCCAACGCCCGAGCCGCCACCCCCAGCCGATCCCACCGTTCCGGCGGCGCCGGTCCTCACGTCGGCCAGCGGCGGCGTGGGCAACGTCCAGCTGGCGTGGACCGCACCGGATGACGGTGGCAGCGCCATCACCGGGTACGAGGTCTGGCGAGGATCCTCGGCCGCGCACGTCGAGCTGCTGGCGGAGGTCGCGGCCGAGACGACGTACACCGATACCGCGGTCGAGAGCGGCGCCACGTACTGGTACCAGGTTGCCGCCAGGAACGACGTGGGGACGGGGCCGCTTTCGAACGGCCTGACTGCGGGGCCGATCGAGGCCCCATCGGCGCCCACGCTGCTCGGCGCACCCGCCGACGGCGCCGCGGCCCTCAGCTGGACGGTCCCGGCCGACGACGGCGGCAGCCCCATCAGCGGCTACAACGTGTACCGCAGCGTGGACGGTGGTGCCCAGTCGTTGCTGACGACCACGGGCGCGGACCAGACCTTCCACGCCGACCTGGGCCTCACGAACGGCACCCCCTACACCTACTGGGTGGCGGCGGTGAACGGGGCGGGGATCGGCGAGCTCTCCAATTCCGTGACGGTCGTTCCCACGCCTGACGCGACCGCACCGGACGCGCCGCAGAACCTGACCGCGGCCAAGGCGAAGGGCAACAGCTTCGCGGTCGAGCTGGCCTGGTCGGTTCCCGCCACCGACGGGGGTAGCCCGATCTCGACCTACTTCGTCTACCGCCGCGCGGATGGCGAAGCGGAGTTCACGCTCATCGGCTGGACGCCCGACGGCATCACCACCGGCTTCAGCGATGAGTCCGTTGCGCGCCGCACGGTGTACACCTACTACGTCACGGCCTGGAACGCCTACGGGCCCAGCCCGCCCTCGAACGAGGCATCGGTCCGCTCGAAGTAGCGGCTCTGGGCCGCGTACGCTTGGAGCGTGGGTGGGCTGAGCTGGCTGAGCCGCGACGGGAAGAAGCTCCTCCTGACGCGGGTCCTGCGCACCTTCGGGTACGGCTACC
>CAYXZN010000238.1:0-3193 GCA_964469325.1 uncultured Steroidobacteraceae bacterium | reverse complement strand
CCGCCTACGTGGCGGTGGCCGTGGTCGGCCTGGCGTGGTACGCGCTGACCGGCAGGCTGGCGGGCTTCCGGGCCAGCCAGGTGGCGGGCATGCTGCTGCTGCCGATCCTGCTCCAGTGGAGCTTGGGCGGGTTCGTGAACGGCAGTGCGGTGGCGCTGTGGGCGTTCGCCGCTCCCATCGGCGCCCTCTTCTTCTACGGACCACGCGCCGGCATCGCGGTCTTCGGCGCCTTCGTGCTGGCGATCGGGCTGTCCGGCGTCCTCGACCCGGCCCTGCGTGCCGCCGCCGAGCCGATGCCGCCCGGGGTCATCCTCCCCTTCTTCATCCTGAACGTGACGGCCCCGCTGGCCGCCGCCTTCCTCCTGCTCCTCTACTTCAGCCGCGAGCGGGAGCGCGCCGCGGCCCGCTCCGAGGCGCTGCTGTTGTCGATCCTGCCCGCCGCCATCGCCCGGCGCCTGAAGCGGGGAGAGACGAGCATCGCCGACGCGCATCCCGACGTCACCGTCCTGTTCGCCGACATCGTCGACTTCACCCCGTTCACCGAGCGGACCTCGCCGGAGCGCGTGGTCGAGCTGCTCAACCGGGCCTTCTCCGCCCTCGACGCGTTGGCCGAGCGGCTGGGGCTCGAGAAGATGAAGACCTGGGGCGATGCGTACATCGTGGCGGGCGGACTGCCCGAGCCGCGTCCGGACCACGCCCAGGCGATCGCCGAGCTGGCGCTGGCCATGCAGCCGGAGATGGAGCGCTGCCTGGGCGACGACTGGCCCGGCGTTCGGCTTCGGATCGGCATCCACAGCGGGCCGGTGGTGGCGGGGGTGATCGGCAGCCACAAGCCCAGCTACGACGCGTGGGGCGACACCGTCAACACCGCCAGCCGCCTCCAGGAGCACGGACTGCCGGGGGTGATCCAGGTCAGCCAGGTCACCGCCGAGCGGCTGGAGGCCGGCTATCGGCTCGAGCCGCGAGGCGAGGTGGAGCTGAAGGGCAAGCGGCCGATGCGGACCTACCTGCTCGTGGGCCGCCGCTAGCCGGGAATCACCATCAGCGGCCCACCGCCGGGCCGGAGCGGACACGGTCCGGCGCGGCCGCGTCGGGGTCCAGGCGCGTCTCGGCGGTCGCGTCAGCCGCCTCGGCCTCCAGGCGCGCGTCGAGCCGCGCGTCGAGCCGCGCGGTGCGCCGGTCCTCGTGGCGCATCCAGGCCGCCACCACCAGCGCCATGCCCGCGAGGAAGGCGACGTCCCCGCCGACCCACATCAGCACGCCCCCCAGCTGCTGGTCCTCGAGCGGGGTTGGGCCCCAGGCGCGGACGTTCGTGACGTAGTGGTCGTAGAGCGGCGCGGAAGCACTGAACAGGGCCACCCCCAGGAAGGAGTTCTGGGGCATGGCCAGGAACAGGTAGAGCAGCCGCACCGGGTGGGGGAGGCGCCAGCGGGCCGGGTCGGCCGCCACCACCGGGTACCAGAAGAGGAGAGCCGCCGCCAGGAAGGTAGCGTGCTGGAAGTAGTGGAACGGCTCGCTCTCGAGCGCCCGGTCGTAGAGCGGCGAGAAGTGCCAGGTCCAGTTCACCGCGGCGAAGACCAGCCAGGCCACGACGGGGTGGGTGACGAGGTGGATGAGGCGGCTGCGGAGAACGACGAGCATTCCACGACGGATTGCGGGGCGCGCGGCGCGGAGCGTCAGCGTGATCGGCGCGCCCAGCAGCAGCAGCGGTGCGGCGACGAGCTCGAGCAGCATGTGCTGGAGCATGTGCACCCAGAAGAGGCTCCCCTCGTAGGCCTCGATGGGCGAGGTGAGCGCCAGCAGCAGCGCGCCCAGCCCGGCGAAGAACGCGGCCGCCCTCCAGCGCGGTGGCCGGTTGCCGGGGTGGGCGTGGTCGACGCGTCGCAGCGCCGCCAGGTAGGCCGCGCCGGCCACGGCCACCGAGCCGATGGCGATCGGCTCGAGCCCCCAGGCGAGCAGGTACCACGGGAAGACCGGCCATGGCGCATCGGCTCCGTGGGCCAGCACCGCGGGCGGGACGAGCAGGGGCGCGGCGGCGAGGAGCATTGCGGCACCCAGCCGCCGGGGCGGCATCACCGGCAGATTGTCGCCCGATTCGGGCCTCGTGTCAGAAAACGGGCGCCGCCGGCGGGAACCGGGAGACGGCGCCCGGCGTCCTCAGCGCCATGAACCGACCACTCCGCCGAGTCCTCGCCCTGGCGGGCTCGTCCCTCGTCCTCTTAACGGCCTGCACCGTGGTGGGCGGAGGACCCAGCCCGAGCCAGCCCAGCCCCATCTCCCACCCCACCGCCCCGGACCAGCTGATCCTGCGCGTCGCGCACCTCGGCGGCTTCGTGCCGGTGGAGTGGATCTTCACTGCCCTGCCGGCGTTCTCGCTGATGGGGGACGGCACCGTGATCGTGGAGGGGGCGCAGGTCGCCATCTTCCCCGGGCCGGCGCTGCCGCCCCTCCAGGCTAGGCGCCTCACCGCCGACGGCATCCGCGCCGTCCTGTCCGAGGTCTCGGCTTCCGGCCTGTTCGGCCACGACGCCGAGTACCGCGGCGCGCAGAACTTCGTTGCCGACGCGGCCGACACCGTCTTCACCCTCAACGCCGAGGAGCAGAGCACGACGGTCCGGATCTATGGCCTCGGCACGCTGCCGCTCGACGGCGACGTCCCGAACCTGGACCAGGCGGAGGTGGAGGCGCACCGCGTCCTGTCGCGCCTCCTCGACCGTCTGACGACCCTGGAGACGTGGCTCCCCGCCGGCGCCTGGGCCGATCCGGGCTGGCAGTCGTACGAGCCGACCGCGCTGCGGCTGCTGATCACCGATGCAGCGGGCCGCGAGCCGGTCGAGGGGGTCGAGCCGCAGCTCCAGGAGTGGCCGCTGGGCGTCGACCTGGCCACGCTGGGCGAGCGGAGCGAGCTGGGCGAGTTCCGCTGCGCGGTGCTGGACGGGGACGATGCGGGGAACCTGCTGGTGGCGCTGCGCCACGCGAACAGCGAGACGCGCTGGGTGCAGGGCGAGGGGCGCTACGTCCTGTGGGTCCGGCCCTTCCTGCCCGACGAGCCGCTGGGCTGCGAGCCGCCCCAGCTGTAGGCCGGCGACTCGGGGTGCTGAAGGGGGCGGGTGCGCTGACGGGGGCGGGTGCAGCGCGCGGAGCGCATCGGTACAATACCGGCCGTGCCTCCGCCGGCTCACCGCGCGAGGCC
>CAYXZN010000237.1:0-3216 GCA_964469325.1 uncultured Steroidobacteraceae bacterium | reverse complement strand
CAGCTCTCCGACGACGAGCGGCGGCGCGGCGTGATCACCTACTCGAGCGGCAACCACGCCCAGGCGGTGGCCCGGGCGGCGCGTCTGCTCGGCGTCCGCGCGGTGATCGTGATGCCGCGCGACGCGCCGGCGGTGAAGGTGGCCGGCGTGGAGCGCGACGGGGCGGAGGTGGTTCGGGTGGGCCCCGGGAGCGAGGAGCGGCACCGCGTGGCCCTGGAGCTGGCCGACGAGCAGGGGCTGGTGTTGATCCCGCCGTACGACGACGCGGGGATCATTGCGGGCCAGGGCACGTGCGGGCTCGAGATCGTCGAGGATCTCCCGGGCGTGACCAGCGTGGTGGTGCCGGTCGGGGGCGGCGGCCTGATCAGCGGCGTGGCCGCGGCAGTCAAAGCGCTGGTACCGGGCGCGCGGGTGATCGGCGTCGAACCGGAGGATGCGGCCGATGCGGCCGAGTCGCTGGAGCGCGACGAGATCGTCACTTGGCCGGCGGAGCGGACCAACCGCACCATCGCCGACGGGCTGCGGGTCCAGTCGATCGCGCCGCACACCTTCGTGCACATGCGCGCCCAGGTCGACGAGATGGTGGCCGTCAGCGACGACGAGCTGCGCGAGGCGATGCGTCGGCTGGCGAGCGGCGCGCGGTTGGTGGTCGAGCCGTCGGGGGCGGCCGGCATGGCGGCTCACCTGTCCGGCCGCGTCCCACGGCCCGCCGGCGACACGGCGCGGGTGGTGGTGCTGAGCGGCGGGAACGTCGACCCGGCGCGCTACGCGGAGATCCTGGCCGGCGGCTGACCCTCAGCCTGCGCCGCGCAGGCCGAGCAGGAAGCCGCGGACAGACGCGCCCAGGTGCTCCACCGCGTAACCGCCCTCCTGGATGACCATCGCCGACCGGCCGAGCCGGCCGACCGCCTCGCCCAGCCGCCGATAGTCGCCATCGTCCAGGGCGAGGTCGCCCAGCGGGTCGGCGACGTGAGCGTCGATCCCCAGCGACACGACCAGCGGGGCGTCGGGAGCGAACCGGTCCACCACCTCCAGCGCGCCCGAGAGGACCGCCAGGTAGCCGTCGCCGTCGGTGCCGGGCGGGAGCGGAAAGTTGCGGTTCGCGCCGCGACCCGGCCCCGCACCCCGCTCGCCGTCCGCGCCGCTGAAGTACGGGTACGCGCCCTGCGGATCCCCGTGAAGCGACACGTACAGCACGTCGCCGCGCTCCCAGAACAGCTGCTGCGTCCCGTTGCCGTGGTGGTAGTCCAGGTCACAGATCGCGACCCTGCCGGCCCCCTGCGCCAGCAGCTGCTCGGCCACGATGGCTGCGTTGTTGAAGAAGCAGTAGCCGCCGAACATGGAGCGAGAGGCGTGATGGCCGGGTGGCCGGCAGAGCGCGTAAGCGACCCTCGCCCCGTCGAGCACCAGCTGCGCCGCCGAGAGCGCCACGTCGACGGCCGCCCGGGCGGCGGCGTAGGTTCCCGCCACGATCGGGGTGGCGGTGTCGAAGCAGTAGGCGCCCAGGCGGTCGAGGAGCCCTCCCGGCAGCGCGGCCGGCTCGTGCGAGCCGACGTAGGCGGCGGTGCGGAACGTGTCGGGAATGAGCGGCCGGGTGCCATCGGTCCGGCCCCGCTCCAGCGCATCGGCCCACACGTGCTCCAGGAGGTCGACCAGCGCCGGGGCGTGGATGGCCAGGATCGGCTTGGGGCCGAAATCGGTCGGCTCGGAGAGGGCGAAGGCGTCGTCGGCGGCCAGGGCGGCCTGGATGGCGAGCGCCCGGGCCGGCCGCTCGTAGCAGGCCATCTCGCGTCCGCCGAGCACCTCGAGCAGCCCGTCGTGGGCGAGGTGGGCCTCGGAGGCGACGACCGGGATCCGCGCAGGCATGCCGCCGGAGTGTACCCAGCCACCGCGGTCGCACGGGCCGCTCGCCCGGGGCGGCACTAGAATCGGGATACCCATGAAGATCGCCCACGTACGCGAGCGCTCCGCGCCCGTCGGAGCGGCCTGGCGGCTGGCGGCCGGCCTGCCCGACGGGCGGTGGCTGCTGCTCGAGGAGGCTCGCCGGTTCCTGCTCGGCGACGATCCCGCGGCCGCGCACAACGCGAGCCTGTTCCGAACGCCGATCACCACCCTCGACGCCTTCCTGGCCGACCGGCGCGGCCGGCTCGAGGCCCTCCGCTCTCTGCTCGGCCCCCTGCTGGAGCGCCCCGAGGCCCTGGGGCCGTCCGACGAGGGCGGCGAGATGGCGCTGCCGGCCGACGAGCTGCGCTTCGGTCCGCCGCTGCTGGCACCCACCAGCCTGCGCGACTTCTACGCCTTCGAGCGCCACGTCAGGACGGCGTGGGAACGTCGCGGCGGAACGGTACCGGAGGCGTGGTACCGCATCCCGGTCTTCTACTTCTCCAACACCAGCGAGGTGCTCGGTCCGGGCGACCCGGTCTGGGCTCCGCGCGACGCGGAGGAGCTGGACTACGAGCTGGAGGTGGCCGCCCTGGTCGACACGCCGGCGCTCGACCTGGACGCGGAGCGCGGGGAGGAGGCGATCGGGGGCTACACCATTCTCAACGACTGGTCGGCGCGCGACCTCCAGCGCGAGGAGACGACGGTGCGGCTCGGACCGGCCAAGGGGAAGGACTTCGCCTCCTCCATCGGCCCGTGCTGGGTCACCCCCGACGAGCTCGCCGATGCGCGTATTGGCAAGGGGTACGAGCTGGCCATGACGGCACGGGTGAACGAGGTCGAGACGTCGCGCGGCAGCTGGTCGAGCATCGCCTTCAGCTTCGGCGAGATGATCGCCCGCGCCTCGGCCGACGTGCGGCTGCGCCCCGGCGACCTGCTGGGGAGCGGGACGGTCGGAGGCGGCTGCCTCCTCGAGGTGCGGGAGGAGACGATTGGCCGCTGGCTGCTTCCCGGTGACACCGTCACGCTCGCGGTGGAACGGCTCGGCGAGCTCCGCAGCCCGGTCGCGGCGCGGCCGGCGGAACGGCCGGTGGAAGCCACCGAGGGTCGTAGCACGCGCACGGGCGACTCTGCGGGGAGAGCGACCGGCGACGCCGGCGAGCCGGTGGCCGCGTGACGGCGCCTCGCCGGGCGACGGCACCGCGCCGCGTGCGTCGCCGCTCGCGCCTCCTCGACCGGCTCACCGCGTCAGAGCGGAGGCTGGCCGCCCACGCCCGCGCGCCACTGCCCGCCGGCCGGACCGACCCCGATCCGGGCGGGGAGGAGCGCTGGGAG
>CAYXZN010000236.1:0-3309 GCA_964469325.1 uncultured Steroidobacteraceae bacterium | reverse complement strand
GACGGCGCCGGCGGAGCCAGGCTGTTAGGAATCGCACCTCCGCACGATGGGCGACGGAGGAGGGTCGGACCATAGCCGGATGGTCCGGGCCGGGACGGGAGCGCCCGCGACCGTTTCCGGCCTTCCTCGGTTGCCGGGCGGGTGTGGCAAAGGGGCGGGGTCGCCTGACCCGCTCGGCATCTGTGCGGATGCCCACCGGCGCAACGGAGCACGCTGCCCCATACGCTCTGTCGCTGGCGGTATCATCGAGGGTGGGGATCGGTCGCATCGTTCGTCTCCGTGCTGAGAGTTCTGGACGCGACCGCATACGCGATTCGAGCGATGTAGACCGCCCCTTTCGCACGATTCCGGGCGCAGGTGCGATTCCGGAGCACAAACGGTCGGGGTGTAGCGCAGCCTGGTAGCGCACCTGCTTTGGGAGCAGGAGGTCGCCGGTTCGAATCCGGCCACCCCGACCAGTCAGCGGCCGGTGTTCGACCTCGCCGGCGGAACGGTCCCGTGGATCGCTGCCTGCATCGCCCGCAGCAGGTCGTCCACGGAGAACGGCTTCCCGAGGATCGCGACGCCCTCGAGCCGGTCGATCTCCGGCGCCTGCTCGCGCAGCAGCCGGGTATCGGCGGAGGTGACCAGCACCGGGATCGAGGCCGTGGCCGGATCGTCGCGCAGCGGACGGAGCGCCTGCCAGGCGCCGTGCTGCGGATCGGTGGTGAGCTCGGCGTCCAGGATGATCAGGGCCACGCGATCCTCGATCCGCAGGGCGCTGTACAGCTCCGCCGGTGACGTGCGGGCAGTACGGTAGCCCTCCCCGGAGACCACCTCCTCGAGCAGCTCCATCAGCTCCTGGTCGCCGTCGACCAGCAGGACCAGGGGCCGCTCGTCGGGAACGGTCTGCTCGCCACCGCCGGGGACGGGTCTCGCGGCCACCGACGTGAGGATAGCAGGGCCCATCGCGACTTGACCGGCGCGTCGCCTCCCCGAATACTAGTTACACGATCGTAACCGATACGGGGCGACATGCACTACTACGCCTTCCTGCTGGTCGGCCTGGGGCTTCTGGCCGCGGACCTGGCGGGCGTCCTCCGCGTTTCGGCCGGACGGCTCAGGTGGTGGCGCTGGATCGGCCTGGCCGCCGCCGCCGGACCTGGCCTCGCCCCCGCGCTGGCGGCCGCCACCGGACGCCTCGTCTGGTCGTGGCCCTTCCCGTTGATCGCCTTCGGGTACGGCCTTGCCTTCGCCGTCTTCGCGCTCGGCATCCTGCTGCCGCAGGTCGGGCCCGGCCGCTGGCTGCGACGGTCAGGCTACGTCGGGCTCCTCCTCCTTGCCGCGCTGCCCAGCTGGGTCCTGATCGTCCTGACGCCGCTGGTGGCGATCGCCGGCGCCGGCCTGGCGAGCTCCGACGGTGACCGACGGGCCTAGCGGCGCGCGCCGGGCGTGGGTTGCGCTAGGCTCCAGCCGATGCCGTCGACCGATCCGCCGGTCGCGCCCGCCGAGCCGGTCCGCGTCCCGGTCGCCCCGTCATCGGCGTCCTACCGGGCGGCCAAGCGTGGGCTGGACCTGCTGGCCTCCGCGGTGGGCCTGATGGTGACCGCCCCGATCATGGTCGCGGTGGCGGTGGTGGTGCGGGCCGAGTCGCCCGGGCCGATCCTGTTCCGCCAGACGCGCCTTGGCCTGGGGGGCCGGCCCTTCACCCTGTACAAGTTCCGCAGCATGCGGGCGACCGCCGACCAGGCGGCGCACCGCGAGCACATCCGACGCCTGATGAAGGCCGAGGCGGGGGAGGTCGTGGCGCGCTGGGCTCCGATCTCCGACGACGCTCGCGTGACCCGGATCGGCCGCGCGCTGCGGCGGAGCCACCTCGACGAGCTGCCGCAGCTGATCAATGTGCTGCGCGGCGAGATGAGCCTGGTCGGCCCCCGCCCACCCATCCCCTATGAGGTGGAGCTGTACGAGCCGTGGCACCTCCAACGCCTCTCGGTCCCGCCGGGCCTGACCGGCCTGTGGCAGGTGGCCGGCTGGGGACGGCTCAGCTTCGACGAGGGGGTCCGGCTCGACCTGGAGTACGTGCGCCGCCGCTCATTCTGGCTCGACGTCCGGATCATCCTGCGCACCCTGTGGCAGGTGGTCACCGGACGCCAGTTCTAGCGAGGCGATGCCCAGCAGGAACCAGTAGACGAAGCCGACGCTGTTGGCCTCGAGCAGCATGGTGGTGCCCGAGTCGACGGTGAGCACCGCCACCGCCCCGCAGATGCCGGCCAGCAGCACGCCGCGGCGTCCGCCGCTCCGGCGAGCCACCCGCAGCAGCGGGAAGAAGACGACGCCGATGGCCGCCGCGAAGGCGGCCGTGCCGAGCAGGCCCGACTCGACCCCCAGGTGGAGCCAGAAGTTGTCGACGGTGCGCTGCGTCTCGTCGGTCAGCAGGCGATCGGTGCCGTACTCCGCGTAGACCGGCGTGCCGAACAGGTTGGCGGCGGCGCCGCCGTACCGGCCCGGCCCCACGCCCAGGAGCGGGTGGTCGGCCACGATCGGCACCGCGTTCAGCACGAACAGCGTGCGCAGGTCGCGCCCGGCTCCGACGGTGTCGAGGCGGCCGATGGTCGAGCCGATCAGGTCGGGGCGCTCCTCGTCTCCGCCGGCCGGCGGCCCGAGCAGGTCGCGGGGCATCACCAGCGCCGCGCCGAAGGCGAGCACCATCAGCAGCAGGCCGATGCGCAGCGCCCGGAAGTCCACCACCGCGCCGACGAACGCCCAGCCCAGCAGCAGCGCCAGCCACGAGCCGCGTGAGAAGCTGAGCCACAGCGCGACCAGCAGCAGGAACGAGAGGGCGAGGGCCACCCGGCGGCCGGTCCTCATCGGCAGCCGGGTGATCCCGAACAGGGTGAAGGGGACCGCTGCCGCCAGGAAGGCGCCGAAGGCGTTCGGGTCGCCGAAGAACGAGGCGAGCCGGTACACCTCCCCGAAGCGGCCGGTCAGGACCCGCAGCCCCAGCACCTCCGGCGACAGGACCGCCTGGACGAGGGCCACCACCGCCGCGGCTCCGATCACGGTCAGGAACACCGCCACCGCCGTCAGCGCCTGCCTCCCGCTCAGCCCCACCACGCGCACCAGCACGAACAGCAGCGCCGCGTCCACGGTGAAGCCGATCCCGACCGCTGCCTGCAGCGGAGGGACGTCGTTGAGGGTGGCCGAGAGGGCGAGCAGCGCCACGAACGCGGCCAGCGCGAGGACGGTCGGGTGGCGCAGGGCCGGAACCAGCGTTCCGGCACGCCAGCCCCGCACCGAGATGACCGCCGCGGCGGTTGCCAGCAGCCC
>CAYXZN010000235.1:0-3312 GCA_964469325.1 uncultured Steroidobacteraceae bacterium | reverse complement strand
AGCCCCCGACCAGCTCCGCCAGGCGGGCGAGCTCCTCGACCGCCTGGCGACTCTGCGGCACCGGCCGCGCCACCACCTCGCCCAAGCCGGTGTCGGCGAGCGCAGCGAGTCGCTCGGCCAGCTCCGCGCGGGAGCCACGGATGGCGCCCGGCGGGATCGGCTCGTCCCCGCGCGGGAGGTCGTCGAGCACCACGCGGGCGGTGATCGAGGTACGCAGCTCGCCGATCGGACGCCCCTCGGCCCGGCAGGCGTCGCCGAGCCGCTCGAGGTGGGCCCGCACCTCGTCGGGGTCGGCCAGCCAGTAGCCGTTCCACGCATCGGCGTAGCGCGCGGCGAGCGACAGCAGGCGCGGACCCTTGCCGCCGACCAGCAGGTCGACCCCGCCTGGCGGCGGCGCCGGGATCAGGCGGCACTCGACCGCCCGGTGGTAGCGCCCCTCGAAGCTCACCTCGCCCTCCTTCAGCAGCCGGGCGAGGACCTGGAGCGCCTCCTCGAAGCGGTCGACGCGCCGGTCGGATGGCAGCCCGAACGCCTCGAGCTCCACCGGGTCCACCCCGGCGCCGACGCCCAGCACCAGCCGCCCGCCACTGACCTCGTGGAGGGTGACCGCCATCTTGGCCAGCAGCGCAGGGTTGCGGAACGGCGCGGCGGCCACCATGGGCCCCAGCCGAATCCGGGCGGTGGCGGCCGCCAGCGCCGACAGGACGGTCCAGGCCTCCATCGGCCCCGCATCGGCCTTGCCCGGCTCACGGTAGAGCAGGTGATCGGCGAGCCAGAAGGAGTACAGGCCAGCCTCGTCGGTGGCGCGGGCGAGCTCCAGGACGTGGAGGTAGGTGAACGGTCGGCGGTCCGAGGCAGCGACCAGGCCCGGCATCAGGCCGATGCGCACGACCCTGCCCCTTCAGCGACGCAGGGCGAGCTGCTCGTAGACGATCCAGCTGCCGAGCCCGACGAGCGCCAGCGGCCACAGCCGCCCGATCGGCGGCAGGTCCAGGCCGAGGGTCTGGTCGAGCAGGAAGTAGACGCCAATGGCCAGCAGGAGCAGCCCGAAGACGATGCCGCCACCGCGCGGGGCACGGCGCTGGGGCGGGGGAGTCGGCTCGGGTTCCACGGCGGCCTCCTGCTGGGTGCTGGCGGGGAGTATGGCACGCCCCTCCCTCGGTTGACACTCCTCGCCACCCAACCCTATACTCCGCCTTCGGTGTCTCGCGGACGCGGGGCGCCTTCGTGTGTGCCTCACCGGCGCCCCCGTCGAGCACGTCACAGTGCCCTGTCCCGACGGGTCCCGCGGCCCCGCGGGACGCGACACCCAGACCGTAGAACAGATCAGCGAGCCGAACGCGAGGTTCTCGTTGCCGACCATCAACCAGTTGGTCCGAAAGGGCCGCAAGCCGGTCAACAAGAAGGTGAAGGCGCCGGCGCTGCGCCGCACCTTCAACAACCTGACCCAGACCGCCTCCGAGGGGCGCGGCGCGCCCCAGCGGCGTGGCGTCTGTCTGCAGGTGATGACCCGGACGCCGAAGAAGCCTAACTCGGCGCTCCGGAAGGTCGCGCGCGTCCGGCTCACCAACGGGATGGAGGTGACCGCCTACATCCCCGGCGTCGGCCACAACCTCCAGGAGCACTCCGTGGTCCTGGTCCGTGGCGGTCGGGTGAAGGACCTGCCGGCGGTGAAGTACCACATCGTGCGCGGCACCCTCGATGCGGCGGGCGTTCGCGACCGCAAGCAGGGCCGCAGCAAGTACGGCGCGAAGTCGCCGGGGAAGTCCTGACCTAATGCCCCGCCGTCCCACCGTCAGCCGCAAGACCAAGTATCAAGAGCAGTTGGTCGGCACCGCGCTGACGCTGAACCAGATGACCAGCAAGCTCATGCGCGCCGGCAAGCGCCAGCTGGCCAGCCGCATCCTCGAGGATGCCCTGCGCCGCTGTGAGCGGCAGAGCGGGCGGTCGGGGGTCGAGGTGATGGAGCAGGCGCTGCGCAACGCGATGCCGTTGATCGAGGTCAAGCCCAAGCGGGTCGGCGGCTCGACCTACCAGATCCCGGTCGAGGTGCGCCCCGATCGACGCATCAGTCTCGGCATGCGCTGGGTGATCGAGTCAGCCCGCAAGCGGACCGGCAAGAGCATGGCCGAGAAGCTGGCGGCGGAGCTGATCGACGCCTCGAACGGGGTCGGCGCCGCCGTGAAGCGGCGCGAGGACACGCACCGGATGGCGGAGGCCAACAAGGCCTTCAGCCACTTCAAGTGGTGAGCGTGATGACCCAGGCAGCGAGCGTCAGGACCGACACCGCGGGACGGAGCATCCCGCTGGGGCGTACGAGGAACATCGGCATCATCGCCCACATCGACGCGGGCAAGACCACCGTCACCGAGCGGATCCTCTACTACACCAAGAAGATCTACAAGATCGGCGAGGTGCACGAGGGTGCCGCGACCATGGACTGGATGGAGCAGGAGCAGGAGCGGGGAATCACGATCACCGCCGCCGCCACCACCTGCTTCTGGAACGACCACCGCATCAACATTATCGACACGCCCGGCCACGTGGATTTTACGGTGGAGGTCGAGCGGAGCCTGCGCGTGCTCGACGGAGCGGTGGTCGTGTTCGACGGCGTCGCCGGCGTCGAGCCGCAGTCCGAGACGGTCTGGCGGCAGGCGGACCGCTACCACGTGCCGCGCTTCTGCTTCGTGAACAAGCTCGACCGCACGGGCGCCGACTTCTGGCGGGTGGTGGACATGATCCACGAGCGGCTCGGGGCCAACGCCGTGCCGGTCCAGGTCCCGGTCGGGATCGAGGGCACGTTCCGCGGCGTGGTCGACCTGATCAACATGAAGGCGATCACCTACGGCAGCGACCTGGGTGACCAGATCGACGTCGGCGAGATCCCGGCCGATGCCGCTTCGGTGGCTGCGGAGTGGCGGGAGAAGCTGATCGAGTCGCTGGCCGACCTCGACGACGACATCGCCCACGCCTACCTCGAGGGCGAGGAGATCGACCCCGACACGATCCGGCGCGCGCTTCGCGCCGGTACGCTGTCGTACGGGCTGGTGCCGGTACTGTGCGGCTCGGCGCTGAAGAACAAGGGCGTCCAGCCGATGCTCGACTCGGTGGTCGACTACCTCCCGTCGCCGCTCGACGTGCCGCCGGTGCGCGGGCTCGACCCGCGCAGCGGGGAGGAGGCGACCCGCGACACCGATCCCGACCAGCCCTTCGCCGCGCTGGCCTTCAAGATCGCGGCCGACCCGTTCGTCGGCAAGCTGGCCTTCTTCCGCGTCTACTCCGGCACGCTGCGGACCGGCTCCTACGTCTACA
>CAYXZN010000234.1:0-3332 GCA_964469325.1 uncultured Steroidobacteraceae bacterium | reverse complement strand
CAGGCGCTCTTCGCGCTCGCGCTGGGCGGGATCACCGGCCTGGGGCTCGGCGAGAGCCGGATGAAGTACCTGTACCTGCCGGCGCCGTCGACCGACTTCATCTTCGCCATCATCGGCGAGGAGTGGGGGCTGATCGGAACGCTGGTGGTGGTCGCGCTGTTCGTGGTGGTGGCGTACCACGGCTACCGGATCGCGATCACCGCCCCCGACACCTTCTCGGGCCTGCTGGCGACGGGGATCACGACCTGGATCCTGGTCCAGGCGCTGATCAACATGGCGGTGGTGACCGCCCTGCTGCCGGTGACCGGCATCCCGTTGCCGTTCATCAGCTACGGTGGCACGGCGCTCACCATCAACCTGCTCGCGGTCGGGATCCTGCTCTCGATCTCGCGCGAGACCACGCAGACAGGATCGTTGCTGCATGCGGTGTTCGATTTCGGGCGGAGGGACCGGGGGACACATCTACCCGGCCCTCGCCGTCGCACGCGCGCTCCGCGACGCTCGACCCGACGTTGAGCTCGACTACGTCGGCGGCGTCCGCGGCTTCGAGCGGCGGATCGTGGCCGACAGCGGGCTCGCCTACCACCAGCTGCTGGTGCGCTCGCTGCGGAGCGCCGGCCGCGACGTGCACCTCGTCCTTGACCCGCTGCGCCTCGCCGCCTCCGCCCCGCAGGCGTGGTGGCTGCTGCGCCGCACCCGGCCGTCGGCCCTCTTCACCACCGGCGGCTACCTCGCCGTCCCGCTGGTCGCGGCGGCCAGGGCGCGAGGCATCCCGGTGCTGCTATGGGAGGGGAACGTGATTGCCGGCCGTGCCACGCGCGCCGTCGGGCGCCTCGCCTCGCGGGTGGCGGTCAGCTTTCCGCCCAGCCTGGCCGACTTTCCGGGGCGCAGCTTCGTCTCGGGGACGCCCATCCGCTCATTCGCGGGCATCGACCGCGGAGCGGCCCGCGCCTCGTTCGGGGTCGGCCCCGACGAGCGGCTGCTGCTCGTGTTCGGCGGATCACAGGCCGTGGCGCGCCTGACGGCGGCGGTGACGGCGGTGATCGGCGACCTGGTCGGGGGCTGGAAGGTGCTCCACCTGGCCGGCCAGGACGGGATGGCCGCGGCGCTGTCCGCCAAGGCCGTCCTTCCGGCGCCGATGCGGGAGCGCTACCTCGTCGAGCCATTCCTGACCGATCGCATGGCCGACGCGCTGGTGGCGGCGGACCTGGTGGTTGGCCGGGCAGGCTCAAGCACCTGCGCCGAGGTGACCGCGGTCGGCGTGGCCTCGATCCTGGTGCCGTACCCGTACGCCGGCGCGCACCAGCGCGCCAACGCGGAGTGGCTGGCCCAGCAGGGCGCCGCGTTGCTGGTTGCCGACAGCGAGCTCGACGGATCCCGGCTGCGCGACGAGGTGGCGCGGCTGGCCGGTGCCGAGCCGCGGGCGGAGCTGGCCGCCGCCGCCCGACGCCTCGGGCGCCCAGATGCGGCTCGCGTCCTCGCCGACGAGCTGCTGGCGATGGCGGAGCGTCGGCCGCTCCCCTCGCTGGTGGCGGAGGGCGCGGCGTGACACGTCGGGCTGCGACCGCGCGGGCGGCGTCCCGCGGAGTGCGCCGGTGAGCGCCCTGGGGACCCAGCTGGCCGCCGCGCTCGAGCGGCTCGACGCGCTGGCGGCGGAGCGGGGTGTCGAGCTGGAGCGGGACGTCCCGCTGGGGCCGCTGACCACCCTGCGCGTGGGGGGACCGGCGGACCGGATGGCCACCGTCCGGGACCGCGATGCGCTGACGGCCGCCCTGCGGCTGGCGACCGAAGCGGAGGTCCCTCTGTTCGTGCTGGGCAACGGGAGCGACCTGGTGGTCGCCGATGCGGGCATCCGCGGCCTGGTGGTGCGCAACCGAGCGCGACGCATCGACGTCGACGGCACACAGGTCGACGCCGACTCGGGAACCCAGATGGCGGCCCTGGTGAAACGCTGCACGGCCGATGGCCTGGCGGGGCTCGAGTTCGGGATCAGCATCCCGGGCACGCTGGGCGGAGCGGCGTGGGCCAACGCCGGCGCGCACTCTGGCGAGATGCGCGATGTGGTCCGAGCGGTCGAGGCCTACCGCCCCGATGCAGGAACGAGTGCCGTGCTGGACGTCGACGAGTGCGGCTTCGCGTACCGCGAGTCACGGTTCAAGCACGGCTCCGAGATCGTGCTGGGTGCGAAGCTCCAGCTGCAGCGCGGCGACCCGGAGCAGGTCGCTCGGCGGGTCGAGGCCAACCAGGCACAGCGCCGGGCGACCCAGCCGCTGGCCGACCAGAACGCGGGCAGCGTCTTCCGCAACCCGTCCGGCGACCACGCCGGCCGCCTGATCGACGCCGCCGGACTGAAGGGGGAGCGGGTCGGGTCGGCCAGCGTGTCGACCCTGCACGCGAACTTCATCGTGACCCAGCGTGGCGGGCGGGCGAGCGACGTCCGGGGCCTGGCCGACCTGGTGCGGGCACGGGTCGAGGAGCGGTTCGGGGTTCGCCTCGAGTACGAGATCGAGTTCGTCGGGGAGTGGCCGGAGGAGGCGCGGTGACCGGGAGCCGGCTGCGCGTCGGGATCTTCGCCGGCGGCCGGTCGGCGGAGCACGAGGTGAGCGTCTCGTCGGCGGAGTCGGTGCTGCGTGCCATTGACCGCGACCGGTTCGAGCCGTTCCTGATCTACATCGACCCCGCCGGGCGGTGGCGCCTCCCCGACGGTCCCGCCGGGGAGCTGGGGGAGCGGTCGCTGGCAGAGCTGCTGGGCGCGGAGAGCCCCGCAGAGCACGGGGAGCGCCTGCGGTTGCGCGCTGCGGATAGCACCCCGGTGCGGCTGGAGACGGCCGCCGACGCACTCCAGGCCCGGGCCGCGCTCCGGCCGCTGGGCGACGCCATCGACATCGCCTTCCTGGTGGTACACGGCCCGTTCGGCGAGGACGGGACGCTGCAGGGCTTCCTGGAGATGGCCGGCATCGCCTACACCGGGGCGGGCGTCCTGGCGAGCGCGGTGGCCATGGACAAGGTGGTGTTCAAGGACCTCATGCGTGGCCACCAGCTGCCGGTGGTGGACCACTGCTGGTTCCGCCGCTCCGGCTGGGAGCGAGAGCCGGAACGGGTCGTGCGCGAGGTGGCGGAGCGGATCGGCGCGAGGAGCGTGGTCAAGCCGGCCCGCCTCGGCAGCAGCGTCGGGATGAGCCTGGTCCACGAGCTCGACGAGCTGCCGGCGGCCCTCGACGAAGCCTTTGGCTGGGACAGCAAGGTGATCGTGGAGGCGTACGTGGCGCAGGCGCGCGAGCTCGAGTGCGGCGTGCTCGGCAACGACGACCCGATCGTGTTCGAGCCGGGCG
>CAYXZN010000233.1:0-3337 GCA_964469325.1 uncultured Steroidobacteraceae bacterium | reverse complement strand
GCCGGCGAGGCCCCGACCGTGGGCGCCACTGGCCGTTGGTGAGAAACTGCCTTCGGTGGAGCCGATGAGCGAGCTGCCGAGCGGCACGCTGACCTTCCTGTTCAGTGACATCGAGGGGTCGACTCGCCTGCTCGAGGAGCTTGGGCCTGACTGGAGCAGGGTGCTCGAGGACCACGACCGGCTCATGCGCGGGGCCATCGCGGAGCACAACGGAACGGCGGTCGGCACCGAGGGCGACTCCTTCTTCGCGGTCTTCCCGACCGCCCCGGAGGCGGTGAACGCCGCCATCGGCGCCCAGCGGAAGCTGAACGCCCATCCATGGCCGCAGGGGTCACGGGTCCCCGTCCGGATGGGCCTCCACACCGGCAACGTGACGATGGCCGGAGGGAGCTACAGCGGGCTCGACGTGCACCGGGGGGCGCGGATCATGGCGGCGGCTCACGGCGGGCAGGTGCTGCTGTCGGAGGTGACGCGGGCGCTCGCCGAGCCGGGCCTGGGCGACGAGATCGCCACCCGGGACCTCGGGGAGCATCGGCTCAAGGACCTGACCGAGCCCGAGCACCTCCACCAGCTGGTGATCCCCGGGCTGCGGGCCGACTTCCCACCGATCCGCACCGCCGATGCCGTTCGTACCAACCTCCCGCCGCAGGCGACCAGCTTCCTGGGTCGCGAACGGGAGATCGGCGAGATCGGCGCGCTGCTCGAATCCGCGCGGCTGGTCACGCTGACCGGACCCGGCGGCACCGGCAAGACCCGCCTCGCCATCCAGGCCGCCTCGCGCCTGGCCGACCGGTTCGCCGATGGGGTCTGGTTCGTCCCGCTGGCGCCGATCGTCCAGCCAGAGCTCGTGCCGGTGGCGATCGCCCAAATCCTGAACGTCCCCGAGCGCGCCGGTCGCTCCCCGCTGGAGCGCGTCCTCGACCGGATCGGCGAGCAGCAGACGCTGCTGGTGCTCGACAACTTCGAGCAGGTCATCGATGCCGCCGAGACCATCGCCGGTATCCTGGCCGGGGCTCCGAGCAGCTCGGTGATCGTCACCAGCCGCAGCCGGCTCCACCTGTCGGGCGAGCAGGAGTACCCGGTCCCGCCGCTGAACGTGCCCGACCTGCGGCGGCTGCCGCCGCTCGCCCAGCTCTCCCAGTACGAGGCCGTGGCGCTGTTCATCGCGCGGGCCAGCGAGGGGCGGCCGGGGTTCACGGTGACCAACGAGAACGCACCCGCGGTGGCGGAGATCTGCGTGCGGCTCGACGGGCTGCCGCTGGCGATCGAGCTCGCCGCAGCGCGGGTCCGGCTGCTCACGCCGCAGGCGATCCTCGCCCGCCTCAGCGACCGGCTGGGGCTGCTCACGGAGGGGCCGCGCGACGTCCCCGAACGGCAGCGGACGCTGCGCGGCGCGATCGAGTGGAGCTACGACCTGCTCGACCCCGACCAGAAGCGCCTCTTCCGGGCGCTGTCGGTCTTCCGCGGCGGGGCGCGGCTCGAAGCGGCGGAGGAGATCTGTGCCTCGCACAGCGGGGACGTCCTGTCCGGGCTCGCCTCGCTCGTCGACGAGAGCCTGGTCCGCGCCGAGAGCCCGCCGGAGAGCGGCGGCGAGACGCGCTACGTCATGCTCGAGACGCTCCGCGAGTTCGCGGCCGAACGGCTGCGAGAGGCCGGCGACGCGCTCGAGCTGGAGCGGCGCCACGCGGAGTGGTTCGCCGCCCTCGCCGACCGCCTGGGCCCGGCGGTCATGGGCGAGCAGCAGCGCGCCGCGCTCGACCGGCTCGAGGAGGAGCACGACAACCTTCGCGCGGCGATGAGCTGGGCGACCGAGCACGACCGGCCCGATCTCGCCCTCCTGCTCGGCGCGCGGCTGTGGCGGATGTGGCAGATGCGCGGCTATCTCGACGAGGCGCCGGAACGGCTCGAGCGCGCGCTGGCGATGTCCGCATCGGCCGACCATTCGCTGCTGCGGGCGGAGGCGCTGGAGGCGGCCGGCGGGGTCTACTACTGGCGCGGCGAGGTGCCAGGGATGCACCGCTCCTACGAGCAGGCGCTGGAGGCCCGACGCGCCCTGGGCGATCCGGACGGGATCGCGGAGGCGCTCTACAACCTGTCGTTCGTCTTCAGCTACGTGACCCGCCACGGGCAGGAGCCGGACGCGGATCGGGCCCGCCAGCTCCAGGAGCAGGCGCTCGAGCTGTTCCGACAGACGGGGAACCGGTCCGGGGAGGGGCGCGCGCTGTGGGCCCTCGGCACCACGGCCGTCGCGCAGCGTGACTTCGCGACCGTCGAGCAGAGCGGGACGCAGGCGGAGCCGATCTTCCGCGAGCTCGGGGACCCGTACTACCTAGGCTGGTCGCTGTGGAGCGTCGTGGTCGGGCGTGTCGCGCTGGGGCGGATCGACGAGGCGCGCGCGCCCGCGCGACAGGCGCTCGAGCTGTTCGCCCAGGCCGACGACGTGTCGGGCTACGCGGGGCTGCTCGATGCGGCGGCGATCATCGCGTTGCGGGAAGGAGATCGGCTCCGGGCAGCCCGGATCTCGGGCGCGGTCGACGAGCTGGCCCGGATCAGCGGTCTCGACGCCCGCACCTTCGGTGGCAGCATCCTGGAGTTCGAGCCGGAGGACCTGGAATCGGCGCCCGACACGCGGCAGGCCTGGCAGGAGGGGGCAGCCATGGAGCCATCGGCGGTGATCGCCTACGCCCTGGAAGGCCTCTAGCGGCGCCTGACGCGTCAGCGGCTAGGCGAAGACCTCGGCGAACCAGCAGACCGGCGGGCAGCCGGGGCCGTTGGGCTGGGTGCGCTCGAACTCGGTCTCGGCCTGCAGGTCGACCACCTGCTGCCCATCGGGGCCGGTGACCTCAAGGGTCACCGTGTGCGTGCCGGAGTAGTCGCCCTCCGGCAGCGTCAGGACCACCGTGTCGGTATCGGTCATCAGGCGCAGGCGCTCGGTGAAGTCGCCCACGATGTCGTCGCGGTCGGGCACCAGCATGGTCGCCTCCGCGCAGTCGGCGTCGGCCGCAACGGCGCCGGCGGGAACGATGCACGCGCGGACGTGGTACTCGACCTCCTCGGTGAGGTCGGCGTCGACGTGGAAGGTGACCGCGCTCTCGCAGCCGATCTCGGTGCAGGCCATCGGGGGCGTGGGCGTCGGTGGGGTGATCCTGAACATGCCGCAACCGGCCAGGACGGCGGTCAGGAATAGCGCGCCCAGGGGCGGCAGCACGCGCACGGCAGGAAGCACGCTCAGGGCAGGCACCTTCGAGGAAGCTCGCATCACCTCCATGACGCCGATGCCCGCGCCCCGGTTCCCCGCCAGTGGGCCTACCGATGCTGCATGAGCCGCCGCCACGCC
>CAYXZN010000232.1:0-3383 GCA_964469325.1 uncultured Steroidobacteraceae bacterium | reverse complement strand
CCCCTTGACTCGCAGCGTCGGGCCGTCCTGGGTCACCTCCACGTTGGAGGGGACGGGGATCGGAAGTCGACCGATTCTAGACATCCGCCCCTACCAGACGTAGCACAGGACCTCGCCGCCGAGGTTCAGCTTCCGGGCCTGCTGCCCGGTCATGATCCCGCGGGAGGTCGACATGATGGCCAGGCCCAGCCCGCCCAGGACGCGCGGAATCTCCGTCTTCCGTGCGTACACGCGCAGTCCGGGCTTGCTGATCCGCTTCAGGCCGGTCACCACCGGAGTGCGGCCCTCCACGTACTTGAGGCGCATGGTCAGTATCTCCTGCACGTCGCCGTTCGACGTCGCGTAGGAGTCGATGAACCCCTCCTCGGCCAGGATCCGCGCGATCTCGCGCTTCACCCTCGACGAGGGCAGGGTCACCTCGACGTGCCGGGCGGAGCTCGCGTTGCGGATCCGCGTCAGCATGTCGGCGATCGGGTCGGATACGGTCATCGGTTCGTTTCTTCTCCTCGGCGGTGGTTCGCGCCACGCGACCCGCGTGGTTGGCGCCTGCCGCTGATGCCCGCCACCAACCGGCGGCGGATCGGCTTACTGAACCGGTCTCCGGATCGCTCCGGCTACCAGCTCGACTTGGTCACCCCCGGGAGCTGGCCCTGGAGGGCCCGCTCTCGGAAGCAGATTCGGCACATGGCGAATCGGCGCATGTATGCCCGCGGTCGGCCGCAGACGGCGCACCGGTTGTGCTGTCGCGCACGGAAGCGGGGCGTCCGCCTCGCCTTCGTGATCATCGACTTCTTGGCCACGTTCTCTCCTGTTCTCTAGCTCGCCTGGAAGGGCATTCCGAGCAGCTGGAGCAGCCGGCGCCCTTCCTCGTCGGTGGGGGCGGTGGTCACGATGCTGATCTCGAGCCCGCGCAGGCGGTCGATCCTGTCGTAGTCGATCTCCGGGTAGACGAGCTGCTCGCGCAGCCCCAGGCTGAAGTTGCCCCGACCGTCGAAGGAGCGGGTCGGGATCCCCCGGAAGTCGCGGATGCGCGGCAGGGCGACCGCGAAGGTCCGCTCCAGGAAGTCGTACATCCGCTGCCCGCGCAGGGTCACCTTGGCACCGATCGGCATCCCCGTCCGGAGCCGAAACTGCGCGATCGAGCGCTTGGCGCGGGTCACGATCGGCTTCTGGCCGGTGATGGTGGCAAGGTCGCCCACCGCCGCGTCAAGGGCCTTGGCGTTCTGGATCGCCTCGCCCAGGCCGATGTTCACCACCACCTTATCGACCCTGGGCACCTGCATCGGGTTGCCGTAGCCGAACTCGCGCCGGAGGGCCGGGACCACCTCGTCGTGGTAGCGCTGGCGCAGGCCGTGGTACACCGGCGGACGGAACCCGTTCCCCCCGGCGGCGCGCCTCGCCGGCCGCCGCGGCGCCTGCTCCGCCTTCGCCGGTCGCTCGGCCGGCTTGGCCGCGGACCGCCTGGGTGCGCCCTTGCCCGGCGTCTTCTTCGCATCGGCGCTCACTTCTTGCCCACCTCGAGCTGCTCGCCGCAGTGCTTGCAGCTCCTCACGCGCCGCCCGTCCTCGAGCTGCGTGTGCGCGGTGCGGGTCGGCTTGTCGCAGTTCGGGCAGACGACCATCACGTTGCTCAAGTCGAGCGGCATGGGGACGTCCAGGATCCCGCCCTGACGGGTGCGGCTGACCGTCCGCTGGTGCTTCCGGGCCATGTTGATGCCGGGCACCACGACGCCGAGCCCGCGCTTCGTGCGCTGGACCCGCTCCACCGTTCCCCGCTTCCCGCGGTCCTTGCCGGCGAGCACCAGCACGGTGTCGCCCTTTCGTACACTCATCGGTCTCTACAGCACCTCCGGGGCAAGCGAGACGATCTTCATGTAGTTCCTCTCGCGGAGCTCACGGGCCACGGGGCCGAAGATCCGGGTCCCGCGGGGGTTGCCCTGCGGGGTGATCAGCACGGCGGCGTTCTCGTCGAAGCGGATGTGGCTGCCGTCGGGCCGCCCGTACTCCTTGGCGGTCCTGACCACCACGGCGCGGACGACTTCACCCTTCTTGACTCCCGAGTTCGGGAGGGCCTGCTTGACGCTGGCCACGATGACGTCGCCGACCGATGCGGTATCGGACCCGGAGCGGCCCAGCACGGTGATGCACATCAGCTCCCGGGCGCCGGTGTTGTCGGCCACCCGCAGCCGGCTGTACTGCCGGATCATTCGCCCACCAGCTCCTCGCCGGCGCCCCGGCTCACGATCTCGACCACCCGCCAGCGCTTGTCACGCGACAGCGGGCGGCTCTCCTCGATCCGCACGGTGTCGCCGACGCGGGCGCCGTTCTCCTCGTCGTGTGCCTTGAACCGGCTGCTGAGCCTGACCACCCGCTTGTAGATCGGGTGGCGGCGCAGCCGCTCCACGCTGACGACCACCGTCTTGTCCATCTTGTCGGACACCACGCGTCCGACCTTCGTTCGTCGCTTGGCCTGCATCAGCTCGCCTTCTCGTCCTCGGCCGTCGCGGCCGCTGCATGGCGGCGCTCGGTCATCACCGTCAGGATGCGCGCGATCTCCTGGCGGGTGGCCGGCAGCCGGCTGTAGTTCTTCTCCTGGCGCGTGGCGAGGTCGAAGCGGATCTTCCACAGCTCCTGCTTCGCGTCCACCAGCGCCCGCTCCAGGTCCGGATCGGAGAGGGCGCGGATCTCACTGATGTCCATGCTCGAGCCCCTCCTTGACGACGAACTTCGTGCTGATCGGCAGCTTGTGGCTCGCGAGCCGCATCGCCTCGCGAGCGATCGGCTCGGGGACCCCCGACATCTCGAACATCACCCGGCCCGGCTTCACCACCGCGACCCAGTGGTCCGGCGCGCCCTTGCCCGATCCCATCCGGACCTCGGCCGGCTTCTTGGTCACCGGCTTGTCCGGGAAGACCCGGATCCAGATCCGGCCTCCCCGCTTGATGTGGTGCGTCATCGCCCGTCGGGCAGCCTCGATCTGGCGGCTGGTGAGCCAGCACACCTCCTCGGCCATCAGCCCGTAGTCCCCGAAGCTGACGCTGGTGCCGCCCTTCGCCATCCCGGCGCGCCGTCCGCGCTGCACCTTGCGGTGCTTGACCCGCTTGGGAAGCAGCATCGGCTAGCCCTCCCCCTTCTCATCGGCGGCAGGCTCGGTCGCGGCCTCCGGCTGCTCGGCGGCGGCCTCAGCGCCCTCCGCCGGCTCGGCTGCAGGCTCGACGGCCTTGGCCGCCGCCTTCGACTTGCTGCTGGACGCCCGCTTGGTGGAGCGTCGCTTCGGCGCGGCCTCGGCGGCCGGCTTGGCCTCCTCCGCCTCCGCCGGAGCCTCCGGCTGCGCGGGAGCCTCCGGCTCTGCGGGATCCTCCGGCTGCGTGGCCGTCTCCTCCG
>CAYXZN010000231.1:0-3405 GCA_964469325.1 uncultured Steroidobacteraceae bacterium | reverse complement strand
CGCCTGCGGCGGCAGAGGAGGTCCGGGCGCTGCTCGACCACGAGCTGACGGACGTTCGTTCCGGTGAGCGCTTCACGCTCGGAGAGCTTGCCGGCCAGGGGCCCGTCCTGGTGGAAACCATGGCCGTCTGGTGCACGACCTGCCGGAGCCAGCAGCGCCAGGTGGTCAGGGCACACGAGATGGCCGATTTCCAGTCGGTCGGCATCGGCGTCGATCCCACCGAGGACCCGGCCGATCTTGCCGCGTACGCCGAGGTCGAAGGCTTCGACTGGCGCTTCGTCAAGGCCGACGCGAGGCTCGTCCAGCTCCTGACCGATCTCTACGGCTTCGGCGTCACCAACCCGCCGTCGACGCCGACCTTCATCGTGACCGAGCAGGGCATTCGGGCGCTCGAGTTCGGTCGGGTGCGCAGCGCAGAGGAGCTCCTCGCCGAGCTTGGCGCCGGCTAGGAAGGGCTGAGGGCCGTCTGGTCAACCTGTCCATGGTCCCGGCCGGGGCAATCAGGCGACGAGGATCTGCCCCTCGTCCATGCGGACCAGCGGCCCACCCGCGAACCACGGCTGAGCCGCGATCCCTATTTCGGCGAAGACCGATGCCGGCAGGCCGATGTCCGCCAGGAATGGCGTCCCGGAGAACCGACGGCCCTCGCCGATGGCGATGCCCCGCTTGGGAAGGGCGAGGGCCAGGGTGACGTCTGCAGTCACGGCGGACCCGGGTCGCGCTCCGCTGCTGGCGTCGATCCCGGACGGAAGGTCGAGGCTGATGACGGCACCGTGCCCCAGGGCGGCCATGCCGATCAGGGGCTGGTAGGCGGGATCCGGAGCACCGCGCAGGCTGTAGCCGATGAGCGAATCGATCACCGCGTCGGCCCGCATGATCTCGCCGGCAACCTCGGCGTGGGAGCGATCGAAACCCGCCACCGCGGCGCGCACGCCGGCCGCCAGCATGGGCTCGAGCTGGGCGCACGGCGCGGGCCGGAGCCTGAGGAGCGGTCGCGCGAAGACGACGCACACGTTCGCTCCCCAGCTCGCCAGGCGGCGCGCCGCCGCCATGCCACCTCCCGCGTTGTTCCCGGTCCCGGCCAGAACCACGATGCTGCGATCCGCCACGCTGCCCCCGATGGCGAGCCGGGTGAGCTCGGCTAGCTGGAGGCCGGCGTTCTCCATCATCTGGAGGAGGCTCAAGCCGATGCGATCGGTCGCCGCACGGTCGACGGCGATCATCGCGGGGGCGTCGACTGACGGGATCGGCCCGTCGTACGGCGTCGGCAGCGTTGGGAGTCGCCAGCGCGGAGCGATGGTGCTCGGCTCGGTCACCGTCCTACTGTGCGGCCACTCCTGGCCCGCGTGCTGTAAGACACGCGACACGCTCTACGCGCCGGCCAGGTCTCGCAGCCGGTCCGGATCGCGGACCACCACGCGCTGGTTGCGCATCTCCAGCATGCCTCGCTCACGAAGCGAGGCGATGGTCGTCGCCAGCGTCTCTCTCGACGTCCCGATCATCTCGGCCAGCTCCTGCTGGGTCAGCCGAGCATCGATCTCCGTGCCGCCATCCGCGGGCTGCCCGAATCGGTCGGCCAGCTCGACCAGCCGCGCCGCCAGGCGCTGCTCGACCGACCGGAAGGCCATCACCTCCCGCTCCCGTTCGGACACCGCCAGGCGGTCGGAGAGGTAACGGATGATGTTGACGCCCACGCTCGGGAAGCGGTCGATCAGGCGCTGGAGCTCGGCCGGGGTGAAGCTGCAGATCAGGGTGTCCTCCAGCGCCTCCGCGTAGGCGTCGGTGAGCTGCTGACCGAGCCACGACATTCGGCCCACGATCCGACCCTTGTCGAGGATCTCGAGGGTGAGCTGCTTGCCGTCGGGTGTGAGCCGATAGAGGCGCACGCGCCCGCGCTTGACGACGTAGAGTCGCTCGTCGTCGTCCTCCGGAGACATCACCAGGCCGCCGACCTGGCAGGTGCGCATGGGCAGCGTCTCGCTGATCTCCTTCAGCTCAGCGGGAGTCAGGCCGGCGAACAGGTCCACCTCGCGCAGCAGCCCGGCCTTGAGGTCAGCGTCGGTCAGCGGCGGGCCGCTGGGCGGCTCCATCGCGGGCGCGGGCTGCCGCTCCAGGAAACGCTTCAGCATCGGCGCCATCATGCACCCGCTCCGGCGCCGATGCTACCCGGCAGCGCCGGGTTCAGGCCCGGGCGCCGGCAGGGGCACTTCGGCGGAGGGCCCAGGACACGTATAGCCCGAGCTTTCACCGCGGCCTACTTCGATCCGGCGGGCGGAGCCGTCGCGCGCATAGACCCGAAGGCCACGGCCTACGGGACGCGAAGGGCGCCCTACGGCTTCCACTGCCTGGCGGGTTGGATGGATCCGGCCGAGGACGCTGAAGTCACGTCGTGGGCGTCCCGCCTGCACGAGGCCACGGCACCCCTCTCGAATGGCAGCGTCTACGTGAACCTCATCGCCGATGACGAGGAGGCGCGCGTGCCGGCGGCATACGGCGACACCTATTCGCGGCTTGTCGAGCTCAAGCGTCGCTGGGATCCCGCCAACCTCTTCGCATCGAACCACAACATCCCGCCGGGATGAGGGCCCCGGGACATTCGGCGGCTGCCGGGCTGGACTGTTGGGTCCTACCGCGGGGGCGAGCGCCCGATCAGACTGCCGGGCATGGGGACGACCGAGACACCCGAGAACCGCGCCCGGACGGCGGAAGCCGCGGGCGCTGAGGCCGACGCTGCCCGACGGCCCGAGCCCGACGAGCCGTTCCTGGTGGGCGCGGACGCCGACCACGAGCACATGTTCCGCTCGTCGTGGGGGCTGCTGCCGACGCAGTGGCGCCCCGTCGGGAGCATGGCGCTGGTCACGCACCAGGCCTCGCTCGTGTACCGGCCCCACGCCGCCGGCTCACCGAGCCTGCTCAAGGCTCGCAAGGCGTACGACCTGATCGCCTCCACCGAGACGCCCCTACGCGCCGAGCCGACCGGGCGAGGCCTGGAGCTGACCGTCCCCATCGGCCTGGCCGGCCGTCACCTGAGGCTGCTCGAGGCCAACCGCTGCCTGCCCGATGCGCTGATCCTCCCACAGCCCAAGACCCCAGGCGTCGCCCGCCTGGTCGACCAGCTGCGGGGGAGGGCGCGGAGCTACGACGCGGGGATCGAGGTTGTCGTGGGGCCTGCCGCAGCCGGCGTGATGGCCGGTCGCCTGGCGCTCCAGCGATGAGCAGGCAGGACGACGGTGCCAGCTGTCAACACGCGCCCACGCTCTGGCACGAGGGATGCGTTGAGGTACCGGTCGTGAAGGCATTCGAACCGACCGAACAGGTCCTGCTTGCAATCTTCCTGCTGCCGATGGCACTGGCCGGTCTCCTCTACGCGTTCGCCTGATCGGCGAGGAGTGACGCTGGCGTAGC
>CAYXZN010000230.1:0-3420 GCA_964469325.1 uncultured Steroidobacteraceae bacterium | reverse complement strand
GCATGGTAAGCGAGGCCCGCTCGGGCCGCGGGATCAGTCGGCGGGCCAGCCCTCGACGATCAGGTTCGCGACCAGGGCGGTCCACCCCGCCTGGTGATCTGCTCCCAGGCCCGCGCCGGTCTCGGCGTCGAAGTACTCGTGCAGCCGGCCGGTCGCCTCCCAGTCGCGCTCGACCGTCTCCACCACCCGCCGCCGCACCTCCGCCGCGAGAGCCGGGTCATGCTCCGCCAGCGCCTGCACCAGCAGGTAGTTCATCGGCAGCCAGATCGGCCCGCGCCAGTTCGAGTTCACGCCGCGCTGGTCGGCGTAGCCGGGCTCGTAGAGGAGGCTGCCGGCACTGACGCTGCGGATCCCGTGGGGCGACAGGAAGGCCCGCTCGTGCCGGAGCTGCGCAAGCATCCGCTCGACCCGCTCGTCGGGGACGATGCCGGCAATCAGCGGCACCAGTCCACTGTACGAGGGCGTCCGGATCGGCTTGCCGGACGCGTCACGGTCCAGGTAGACCTCCGCATCGTCGCTCCACAGGCGCTCGTTGACGGCGCGGGCGATGGTGTCGATCTCGTCTCGGTAGCGGCGCGCGTCGTCGGCGTGTCCGAGCTGGTCCGCGATCCGGGCCAGGTGGTGAGCCGAGAACGCCATCCACGCCGAGGCGTCTGCCTGGACCGGCCGCTCCGCGTCGCCGAGCCCGCGCCCGGGCAGGTTGTCCATCCCCAGGAAGCCGCCGGTGAAGAGGCCGTCGCCGACCGACTGCTCCCGCCACCAGTAGGCGTGGTTGCTCGCCAGCCCGGGATAGACATCGGCCAGGAAGGCGTCGCCGGCACCGGCTTCGAACACGCGCCACGCCGCCCAGGCGAAGACCGGGGGGCACTCCAGGTCCATCACGAACTCGGCGCACGGCAGGTGGCCATCGTCCTGCAGCCAGCGGTCGCCCAGCAGGAACCGCAGCTGGGCCGCGCCGAGCTGCGGATCGATCAGCGCCGCCGTCACGGCGTGGAACGCGCTGTCCCAGCTCGCCAGCCAGGGGAACTCCCACCTGTCGGGCATGATCAGCACGTCGCGCACGTCCACGCGCCCCTCCCACTCCGGGGCGTAGGAGGAGGCGCCGTCCCAGCGGTAGAGGGCCTGGTTCCAGAGCAGGCTCATCAGCGCCTGGCGGTAGAGGGCCTCGTGCTCCGTCACCTCGTCCCGAAAGAGCCGATCCGCCTCGCCGGCCCGGAAGGCCACCGTTTCAGAGGCCGATGCCAGCGCGGCCCGCGCGGCGCCCACGGCGTCGTCATCGGTCGCCGCCTCGGCCCAGCCGAAGCAGGCACGCAGAGTCGCGTCAGGCCCGAGCCGCCGCTGGAGGCCGATGGCGCCGATGTGCCCGGCCTCGTGGCCCTCCAGCCGCCCGGCTTCCCGCACGGCGCGGTCGATGCCCCGCTTCTCGGCGGTGCTCATCCGGTCCATGCCGGGATCGCCGACCACCGCCAACCGCCGGACGCCGGCCTGCAGCAGCAGACCGGCGTCCCCGTCGGCGCGCACGCGGCCGCTCGAATCGTGGAGCCAGGCCTTCAGGGCCAGGTGCAGCCTGGCTTCCCTGCCGACGACGTTGACCGCCTCGGCGCACATCACCCCCGACGTCGCATCCCGCCGGGCCCCCTCGAAGCTGAGCACGAAAGCGGGTGCGTGGTGCGGGTAGTCGAGGGACGAGCGGTGGTAGGAGCTGGTGAGGGTGTTCTCCGCGAAGGCGCGCCGATCGAGGATCTCTTCGCCGTGCTCGCCGCTCGGGTTGCCCCACCCGAAGAAGCGCTCGTGCACCCGCGCCTGCTCGCCGTCCCAGACCACCCACGCCAGCTGGAAGGTGCCGGTGCGGTCGCTGATGCCGAAGATGCCGTCCTCGCCGTGGCGGTACGGCGTCCCGATCGCGTCCAGGTAGCCGAGGCCCCACGGATCGCCGTTCACGGCCTCGCGCGGCGTTCCCCACTCGCGCTCGGACAGGTAGGTCCCCCACTCCTCGCCGAGCTCGTGCCAGGCGGGGAGCGCCTCGCCGCCTCGGAGCGCGCTCGAGGCCAGCGCACCGAGCAGGGCCACCCCGATGGCGAGCAGGATCAGGATGGCGGTGGCGACCGGCGTCGCGCGCGGACGTCCGCCACGCGACCTCACCGGCGAGTCACCAGCGGGTCAGGAACGGGCCACGGCTTCCCAGATCGGCGCCAGGCCGCCGGGGTCGTCCCGCGCGCGACCGTAGGGGATCTCGGGCGGCTCGTCGAGCCCGGCGAAGAGCGGCACGCTCGGCTGCGGAAGGGAGTCGTCCCGCTCGACCACCTCAACCGAGGGATCCGCCGCGATGGAGCGCAGGTCGATCTCGAGCTTGCTGTATCTGCCGGCCACCGCTGCACCCTACACCCGATCGTGGGCCGCGTCAGGCGCACGACTCCCCGCCCGCGTCACCCGCAGTCGTCGAGGTCGCGCCACTTGCCGACCGCGTCGTCCAGCTGCTGCGTCCCGTCTGCCCCGTGGACCACGGTGAAGGTCCGGTTCGGGATCTCACCGCACCCGCCGTCCTTCTCGACCGCCTCCCAGCTGCCGCGGGTGTACTTGTACTGCGGGGCGTCCCCCTCGGTGAACGGCACGCTCAGCGCCCAGGTGGTCGCATCGACCCTGGTCATGGGCGTGCCGCCCGGATCCCACCCCTGGAAGTCGCCGGCCAGGTAGACGATGTCCGCCGCGGGCGTGTAGTCCGGCACCCTGACCGTGAAGGTGACGAGCACCTCCCGCGATCGGGCGGCGGCGGCGACCTCCCCAGACGGGCGGGAGCGGTTGAACGAGGTGTCGACGGCCAGGACCACGTACCGGTAGTCGCTCCCGGGGCGAACGGTGACGTCGGTGAAGGTCGCTTCGGCAGCGGTTCCCACGCGCTGGAAGCTGCCGCCCTCTGCCTCGGCGCGCTCGATCTCGTAACGGTGCAGATCGTCGGCCGCCACCGGGGTCCAGACCAGGGTCACCGCCGTGTCGGAAACGACGGACGCGGCCGCATCGGCGGGGGCGGGCGGCGGCTCCGCGTCGGGACCGGGAACCGACTCCAGCAGGATCGCCTGCGAGGACCCGTAGCCGATTCCGTCGCGATCGGCGACCTGCCAGCTGGCTCCGCCGTCGGTCGACACGCGCAGCGCCACCTCGACCTCCCCTACCTGCTCGGGCCTCACCGTGCCGATCAGGCGGTCGGCACCGTCCGCCTCGCCCGCGTGACGCATCGGCGCCCAGGTCCAGCCCTCGCCGGCCGGGTCGCTGCCCGGGGGGCCGAAGCCCAGCTCGGCCGTCACCCCCACCGTCGGGCCGTCCGCCTGGCTGTAGCGCTCCACTCGCACTGTGGCGTGGATCGGCTCGCCCTCCTCGACCGCGGAGAGCGTCTGCCGGATCCGCTCGGGAGCGTCCAACCGG
>CAYXZN010000229.1:0-3422 GCA_964469325.1 uncultured Steroidobacteraceae bacterium | reverse complement strand
GGTCGGTTGCGTAAGCAGCTGGAGGAGATCCAGGAGCGCGAGATCTACCTGCTGCACGGCGTCAGCTACGACCACGACCTAGCATGGCGATCGCAGCTGGAGCAGCTGGAGGTCGATGGCTGGGGTCCGTTCCGCTACGTCGGTACCGTCTCCCGGCCGCAGCACTGCCCCGAGTGGCACGGCTGCACGGGGAGAGCGGAGGCGGTCTTCGAGTCGCAGCTCGAGCGGTTCGGCCTGGACGCCGCGAACACGACCCTGTACCTGTGCGGCAACCCGGACATGATCACGGCCATCGGCGAGATCGCGGCCGGTCAGGGCTTCCCGCCGGAGCAGGTGCGCAAGGAGCTCTACTGGCCGAAGGGCCGCAGCCACTGACGCCCCGACCATGGCCGATCGCTACTACCTGACCACCGCCATCTTCTACCCCGCGCCGGGCGCGCCCCTGCACTCCCTGTTCGAGGCGATCGGGGCCGACGCCATCGCCCGCTACCAGCGCCTGCTGGGGCGCGAGACGCGCTTTCTGACCGGCATGGACGAGCACTCGGCCCAGGTCGAGCCGCTGGCCGCGCAGCACGGCACCGATCCGCGGGCGCTGGTCGACAGCTGGGCGCCCCGCTGGCAGGGGGCATTCGACCGCTTCGGGATCAGCTACGACCGCTTCATCCGCACCACCGACCCCGATCACATTCGGGCCTCGACCGAGATGGTGCGGCGAGCGCAGGCCGCCGGCGACATCTACAAGGGCACCTACGCCGGCTGGTACTGCCCGGGCGACAACGAGTTCAAGACCGAGTCGCAGCTGGTCGAGGGGCGCTGCCCGGACCACCCCAGCCTGGAGATCCAGTGGCTCGAGGAGGAGAACTACTTCTTCGCCCTCTCCCGCTACCAGGAGCGGCTCGAGAAGCTGTACGCGGAGAACCCGTCGTTCTTCGAGCCGGAGCACTTCCGCAACGAGGTGCTGGCGTGGCTGCGAGAGGGGCTGCGCGACTTCAGCATCAGCCGCTCGGGGGCCAGCTGGGGAATCCCGTTCCCGGGCGACCCCGAGCACCGTATCTACGTCTGGTTCGACGCGCTCACCAACTACCTGACCGGGGCCGGCTTCCCCGACGACATGAGCCTCTTCGCCGGCTTCTGGCCGGCGGACCTGCACGTGATCGGCAAGAACATCACCCGCTTCCACTGCCTCTACTGGCCGGCCATGCTGATGAGCGCCGGCCTGCCGCTGCCCAGGCAGGTCTTCGCGCACGGCTTCATGACCATCCGCGGCGAGAAGATGAGCAAGACGCGCGGGAACGTCATCCAGCCCGACGAGGCGGTCGCGCTGTTCGGCGTGGACGGGGTCCGGTACGTCGTGCTGCGCGAGGTCCCGTTCGATCGCGACGCTGACATCACCCTCGAAGGCCTCGTGCGCCGATACAACGCCGACCTGGCCAACGACCTGGGCAACCTGGTCAACCGCACGGTCTCCATGGCCTCGCGCTACCTGGAAGGTCGGCTCACCTCCCTCGCGGCCGATAGCGCCGCCGATGCCGATGCTCGCGGCGATGCCGACGCGGTGGCCGCCGATGCCGAGCTGCGCGCCATCACCGAGCGCCAGGTGGCCGTCTACCACGCCGCCATGGAGCGGTACCACCTCGACGAGGCGCTGGCCGCGCTGATGGCTATCGCCGCCGCCGCCAACGGCTACGCCGAGTCGCAGGCACCGTGGTTCCTGCGGCGTGACGGGCGGACCGAGCGCCTGGCGCGGGTGCTGACCTCGATGGCGGAGGCGTGCCGCATCTGCGGGCACCTGCTGGCGCCGTTCGGCCCGGGTTCGGCCGCGCGGCTGCTCACCCAGCTGGGCGCGCCGCCACCCTACGACGAGCGGGGTGCCGGCGGTCCGGGCCTGACGGAGCTGGTCCGCTGGGGGGCGGGACCGGACGGGTGGCGAACCGGCGACGCCGAGCCGATCTTCCCGCGCGCCGAGCTGGCGGCCGAGGTGGGCGCCTGAGCTCCCGGCGCCACCCCGACCGGCTTCCGGGGCTGGTCGACGCGCACTGCCACCTCCAGCACCACGCCTTTGCCGACGACCTGCCCGAGGTACTCGGGCGGGCCCGAGCCGCCGGGATCGAGCGCATCCTGGTACCGGGCTGGGACGTCGCCTCGTCGGAGGCGGCGCTCGAGCTCGCATCGCGGTACCCGGACCTGCTCGACGCGGCGGTGGGGGTCCACCCGCACCACGCCGCCGAGGTTGACGAGGCGGGCTGGGCGGGGCTGGAGCAGCTGGCGCGCTCTCCGCAGGCGGTGGCGATCGGCGAGATCGGCTTCGACTTCTTCCGCGACCTGGCCCCACGGGACCGGCAGCGGGCCGCCTTCGAGCGTCAGCTGGGGCTGGCTGCCACGCTCGGCAAGCCGGTCGCGGTCCACGACCGTGACGCGCACGACGAGCTCCTGGCCTCGCTGCTGGCGTGGTCCGCGCCGCTCGCCTGGGACCGCCCATCGGGGATGCTGCACGCGTTCAGCGGGGACGCGGCGATGGCCACCGCCCTGGCCGCGGGCGGCTTCCTGGTCTCGTTCGCGCTGCCGCTCCGCTTCCGGTCGGCCTCGGGACCCCGGGCGGCGGCACCGGTCCTGCCGCTCGGCGCGCTGCTGGTGGAGACCGACAGCCCGTATCTGGGACCCGACCGCGACCGGCGCAACGAGCCGACGACCGCGCTGCGGGTGGCGGCCGAGCTGGCGCGGCTGCGCGGGGCCCGGGTGGACGACGTGGCGGCGGGGGTCGCGGCAGCGTACGCTCGCCTCACCGGCAGGTGACCGAGCGAGCGCTGGCACAGCGGTTGCTTTGTGTGTAACAGCCTCGAAAGGAGGGACTGCTGAGTCACCATGGGACAGGTCAACGTCAACACGCCGCGTGACGAGCCGCCGCCGCCCCCGGCCGATTCCGGCTACGGGGCGGGGATGATCATCGGCATCCTCGTCGCGATCGTGATCATCGCCCTTCTGATCTACTTCCTCGTCATCGCGCCCGGTGGCGGTGGTGGCGGGGGCAACGGCGACGGGGCACCAGCCCCCACCGGTGCGCTGCTCCGGCTGCTGATGTAGCCGCCGCGCACACTGCGACTCGGACGCCCCGGCGAGCCTCTCCGGGGCGTCGCTGCCCGACTTCCTTGACACCGGACCGCCTGAGGTGCTACCGTCGCTGGCACTCTCGATGGTTGAGTGCTAGACGCTCCGGAGCACGATTTACCGGGGCTCGCGCTCCCTCGAGCACCTGTTTCGGATCGTCCTGAATCCATCAAGGAGGCATCACGCAACGATGGCCACCAGCGTCAGCGGAACGGCGACGCAGCTCAAGCCCCTGGGGAGCAACACCGTCGTCCGGCCGACCCCCCGCGAGGAGATGACCAAGAGCGGGATCGTCCTGCCCGACACCGCCAAGGAGC
>CAYXZN010000228.1:0-3459 GCA_964469325.1 uncultured Steroidobacteraceae bacterium | reverse complement strand
AGTTATTCCCCACTTCCGGGCAGGTCACCTACGCGTTACTCAGCCGTCCGCCACTAGGACATCACCGGGCAAGCCCGGTGAAGCCTCGTTCGACTTGCATGTCTCATGCACCCCGCCAGCGTTTGTCCTGAGCCAGGATCAAACTCTCCGAACAAAAAGAAACAGTGCGTTCGCCCGAAGGCTCCTGCACCGTTCACGTTTCGACGTTGGTCCGCTGACGTGAAGTTCCTGTCACTCTTCAGCTGTTAAGGTCACTCGCCGCAGCGCGGCTTCGTTCGATTGCGAGGCCTCCGTTGTCGGACTCCCCGGCGGCAAGCTGCGCGTCCGCTGGACGCCGTCCTTGCACGCCTGCCGGCTGATCGCCGACGCGGACGGTGATAGTACGTCTGGCCCCGGGGGCTGTCAAGCGAGGGAGCCGCTACCGGCGCTCCACCTGGCGGCGTCCCTGGAGCGCCCGGATCAGCGTCACGTCATCGGCGTACTCGAGGTCACCGCCCACCGGCAGGCCGCGCGCGATGCGGGTCACCGACGACACGCGGTCGCCAAGCTGCTCCCCGAGGTACATGGCCGTCGCCTCGCCCTCCAGGTTGGGGTTGGTGGCCAGGATCACCTCCTCCACCTCGCCGCCCGCGACGCGGCCGAGCAGCTCGCGGACGCGCAGCTGCTCGGGCCCCACCCCGTCGATGGGGCTGATGGCTCCGTGCAGCACGTGGTAGCGGCCGCCGAACTCGCCGGTCCGCTCCACGGCCAGCACATCGAGCGGCTCCTCCACCACGCAGATCCGTCGTGCGTCGCGCCGCGGGTCCGAGCAGATCGCGCACGGGTCGTGGCCGACCTCGGTGATGTTGCAGCAGATCGAGCAGTAGGCCACCTCCTCCTTCACGGCCACCAGGGCGGCGGCGAGGGCGCGTGCCTCGTCGGGCGCCGTGCGCAGGACGTGGTAGGTGAGGCGCTGGGCGGTCTTGGTGCCGACCCCTGGCAGCTTGCTGAACTCCTCGATCAGGCGCGCCACCGGCGCGATCAGGCCCGCCATCGGCTCGGGGTCGCGAGCGCTATCGGCGCGGCAGGCCGGGCAGGCCACCCGGCAGGCCCATCCCGGGGGGCAGGCCCAGGCCACCGGCCACGGAGGCCATGCGCTCCTCGGCCAGCTGACGGCTGCGCGAGATCGCGTCGTTCACGGCGGTCATGACCAGGTCCTGGAGCATCTCGACCTCCTCGGGGTCGACCGCACCGCGGTCGATCTCGATCGCCCGGATCTCCTGGGCGCCGGTCACCACCACCCGCACCGCTCCCCCGCCGGCGGTCGCCTCCAGCGTGGTCTCCGCCAGCTCCGCCTGCACCTGCGCCATCTGCGCCTGCATCTGCTGGGCGAGCTTTGCGATCTGGCCGATGTTCATGCGATCTCTCCTCGAGGATGGCTCAGGCTGCGGTGGACGGCGGGACAGGCTACGTCAACGGACCTCGGGGGCGTCAACCAGCTCGCCGCCGGTCACCTGGAGAACGCCTTCGAGGAGGGCGCGCGCCTCTGGGTCCGCGGGGTCGGGGGCGATCGCCTGCTCGATGCTGAGCGGCTCGAGCTCGACGTTGCTGGCCACGCACTCGATCGCCCAGCCACCCCCGAAGATGCTCGCCAGCAGCTGCTCCACGGCCGCCGATCGCTCGGCGATGCGCGAGCGGAGAAAGTCGCGCCCCTCCGGGAACGCCAGGGTCAGCCGCGCGCCGTCGATCGCCACCGGGCGGCACTCCTTGAGCAGGGGCTTGATCACCGGGGTCGCCTGCTCGACGACCTCGGCCCACCGGCCGCGCAGCTGGTCGAGCTCCGGACGCGCCCCGGCAGCGGCGAGCGGCTTCGGAGCGGCTGCCGCCTCCTTCACCGCCTCTTCTGGCGGGGCGGCGGGCGGCTTCGCGCCTGCGGGCTTCGGCGCGGACGGCCCGGGCGTGGACGGGCTGGTCGCGGCAGGAGCCCGGCCCGGCGCCGGCCTGGACGCGGTCGGCGGCCCCGGCGCGGCCACCGGAACGGCTGCCACCGCCGCGGGAGCGGACGGCGACGCGGCGGGGACGTCCACGGCGAGCAACTCCAGCACCAGCCGGGCGCGTCCCTCGCGCGCCCCCGAGCCGGCCGCCTCGGCGAGCTGCCGGAGGATACCCGCCAGCCGGCGCGCCCGCGCCGGATCGGCGGCGGACGACAGCAGCCGACGCCGCGCCTCCAGCTCGGCCTGTCCGGCGACCTGTCCCATGTCACGACCGGCGTCGGCCAGCTCGGCGACGGCGCCCAGGGCGGCGGGGGCATCGCCCCCCTCCATGGCGTCGAGCAGCGCGGCGATGGTCGAGTCCTCCGCCAGCCCGACCGCCTCGCGGACGAGCTCGGCGGTGACCCGGTCGCCGGCGAAGGCGAGCACCTGGTCGAGCAGCGACTCGGCGTCCCGCATGCCGCCATCGGCCAGGCGGGCGATCAGGAGCAGCGCGTCCTCATCGGCCTCCGCCTGCTCGCCGGCGCAGATGCGGGACAGCTTCTCGGCGATCAGCGGCTCGGGCAGGCGGCGGAAGTCGAAGCGTTGGGTGCGGCTGACGATGGTGGCGGGCACCTTGTGGGTGTCGGTCGTGGCGAGCACGAACACCACGTGCGGCGGGGGCTCCTCGATCAGCTTCAGCAGCGCGTTGAAGGCGTGCGTGCTGAGCATGTGGACCTCGTCGATGATGTACACGCGCCGCGCCAGCTCGCTGGGCGCGGTGAGCGCGCGCATCACCAGGTCCCGCGCGTCCTCGACCAGGCCGTGGCTGGCGGCGTCGATCTCGATCACGTCCAGCGCCCGCCCGTCGCGGATCGAGACGCAGGCCGGGCAGGTGTCGCACGGCTCTCCATCCGCGCCGCGCTGGGTGCAGTTGATCGCCTTGGCCAGGATGCGGGCGGTGGAGGTCTTTCCCGTCCCGCGCGGCCCCACGAACAGGTACGCGTGCGCGAGACGGTCCCCGGCCACGGCTCGCCGGAGGGTGGTGACGATGGGGTCCTGGCCCACCAGCTCGCCGAACCGCTGTGCTCGCCAGCGACGGTAGATGGCCGGCCGGCCCTGAACGGCAGGCTCCTCGGCTGGCTGAATCGCGGGCTCTGCCATGTCCTCCCTACCGTACACCGATGAAGACGGTGGGCGCCGCCCAGGCGGCGCCCATGCGGAGCAGGACAGGGTGATCGGCCGTGCACCCGGCGTCGATCCTCGGCGGTCGCGCACCGATCATCGCCCGGCTCCAGCCAGGTCACCCCACGGCACCCGAAGGGGCCCGCTTACCGCTGCTTCCTTCCGGACCTGACGGGGTTCACGGTCCTTCGCTGCGTGGGACCCGGCTCTCAACGTCGGTGATGACCGGCGGAGGCGACAGCGCGTGGACCTCGGCCGGGAATTCAGCCCCGCTGTAGCGGATTGCGGGTGCAGGGCACCGCTAGTTCCCCGCCTAGCACGACCG
>CAYXZN010000227.1:0-3486 GCA_964469325.1 uncultured Steroidobacteraceae bacterium | reverse complement strand
GCCTCTGGCCCCAGACCGGCCGTCAGCGCGCCCTGGACGGCGCTGGCCGCGTCGGCCCACGCGCCGGCCGGACGCGCGTCGGGGGCGAGACGGCGACCGCTCACGCGACCCTCGGGGCCTGGAGCAGCCGGCCCTCGTCGACCTGCCAGACCGGAACGGCGCGGCGGTGGCGCGCCGGGACCGACGCCAGGTCGGCGGTCGTCACCAGCACCTGGCCGGACTCGCGCAGCAGGTCGAGCGCGTGCGCCGAGCGGTCCGGGTCGAGCTCGCTGAAGATGTCGTCCAGCAGCACCACCGGGGACGGTCCGCCCTCCGCCAGCAGCCCCGCCTCGGCCAACTTGAGGGCCAGGATCAGCGTCCGCTGCTGGCCGCGGCTGGCGTGTCCCGCCACGTCCCGACCGCCCAGCTCGACGCGCAGGTCGTCACGCTGCGGGCCGACCAGCGACACGCCGTGCCACAGCTCCTTCTGGCGCACCTCGGCCAACCGCCGCTCGAACGCCTCGGCCAGCTGGGCCGGATCGGGCACCGGGTCGGGCCCGGCATGGCCCTTCAGCGAGTCGACGTAGACGAGGCGCACCGGGGCCTCATCCACGTCCCCGGGGGCCACCGCGGCGTGCGTCGGGCGCAGCCGCTCGGCGAGCTGGCGCACCAGCGCGATCCGGGCGGCCATCACCCTCGCTCCCAGCTCAACCAGCGGCGAGTCCCACACCGCCAGGCCGGCCGGGTCTGCCTCCTCGGCCCGGATGGCGCGCAGCAGCGCGTTGCGCTGTGCCAGGACGCGGGCCAGGTCGGCCAGATCACGCGCCACGCGACGGTCCCGCTGGGCGAGGATCGAGTCCAGGAAGCGCCGCCGGTCCGAGGGCACGCCGACCAGCAGCAGCATCTCCTCGGGCCGGAAGAGCACCACGCGCACCGACTCTCCGACCGTCGCCGCGCGCCGCGGAACGCCGTTGAGCGACAGTCGCTTGCGCAGCTCTGGCGGCTGGTCCGCGCCGGGCAGGAACAGCTCCAGCCGCGCGGTGTCCCGTCCCTCGCCGTCGCCCAGGTCGAGCCGCACCCGCGCGTAGGCCGCGCCGTGGCGGACCAGCTCCTGGTCGGTGGCGGCGCGCAGGCTGCGGCCGGTGACCGCCGCCACGATCGCCTCCAGCAGGTTCGTCTTGCCGGCTCCGTTGCGACCGGCGACCACCGTCAGCCCGGGGTCGACCAGCAGCTCCGCCGACTCGTAGCTCCGGAACTGCTCCAGGACGACGCGGTTCAGGTGCATGGGGTCCTGCGGGGCTTCGGACCCCGCCGCTCCGTTCTCAGGACGCGGTCCGGACCGGCATGATGACGTGCACGTACTCGTCCTTGCCGATCCCCTTCACTACGCCCGGCGCCAGCGGACCGGAGAGCTCGAGCGCCGCCCGCTCTGCTCCTAGGTTGGTGAGGACGTCGATCAGGTAGCGCGCGTTGAAGGCGATCGTGGTCGGCGAGCCCGTCACGTCGGCCTCGACCTGGTCGGCGTTGTCGCCGACGTCGGCGGCGTGGGCGGTGATCGACACGCCGGCGCCGTCCGCCTCGCCGCCGGCGAGCTCGATCTTCACGATGTTGGCCGAGTCGCGCGCGAAGATCGACGCCCGGCGGGCGCTGGCCAGCAGCGACTCGCGCTCGAACTCGGCGCGCGACGAGTGCTGGGTCGGGATGACCGGCTCGTAGTTCGGGTACTGCCCTTCGATCAGCCGACTCACCAGCTCGATGCCGTCGACCTTGAACAGGACCTGGCTGCGGTTCGGGCTGACCGTCATCTCCACTGCCGACTCGGCATCGGGCAGGACCCGCATCAGCTCCTGGTAGGAGCGGGCGGGCACCACCACCGACAGCTCGGCGGGGGCGTTGTTCTCGAGGGTCAACGTCCGGACCGCGATGCGGTAGTTGTCCGCGGCTGCCAGCGTCATCTGCTTCCCGCCCAGCTTGGTCAGGACGCCGGTCAGGATGGGCCGGCTCTCGTCGGTGGCGGCGGCGAAGGCGACCTCGCCCAGCGCCTCGCGCAGCGTCCCGGCGTCGAGGGTCACCGCCGGCGCGTCACCGATGGCGGCCACCACCGGGAACTCGTCCGCTTCGATCCCCTTGATCGAGGAGCGCGTGGTTCCGCACGTCACCTTCAGGGTGCGGTCCTTGGCCGACAGCGACAGGTCGATCCGCTGGTTCGGCAACGAGGCGACCAGGTCGGTGATCAGCTTGGCCGGCACGGTGATCGCGCCCTGGTCGTCGACCTTGCCCGGCACCCAGCAGGTGATCCCGATCTCGAGGTTGGTGGCGGTCAGCTTGAGCCCCGCGTCCTCGGTCCGCAGCAGCACGTTGGCGAGAACCGGCAGGGTCGACCGGCTGCTCACCGCGCGGCTGACCGTCTGGAGCCCGCGTGCCAGGTTCTCCTGCATCACCGACACGTTCATGCGTCGCGCCTCATCTTGATCGGGTTCCGGGACCGGCTCAAAGAGCGCCCGGAGGATCTCGGTAGCGTTTGGTTAGAGAAGAATACTCGTCCCTCGTCTCCAGTAGGGGTGTGGACGGTGTGGATTGAGCGCCGATCCCGCCTCGAATCGGCCGATCCGGGCGGTGGACCGGCGTGGGATATCCGCCCCTCCGACGGTGGGCCGGCGGCTAGGCCGGTGTGGGGAAGCTCCGTCAGCCGTACCGTGGCGGACCGCCGGCGGGCCCGGTAGTCCACCGGCTCGAGCCGGCAGTCCACCGCCTGGCGCAGGGTTGTCCACGAGCCGATGCGCGCTGCCGGTCGGGCGGTGGACCTCACTCCGAGTAGATCATCTCCCGCACGGCCCCGATCTCCCGGCGCAGCTCGTCGTTCTCCGCCAGCTCGCGCGCGATCTTGTCGTAGGCGTGCAGGACCGTTGAATGATCCCTGCCGCCCAGCTCGGCGCCGATGCGCAGCAGGCTGATGTCGGTCTCCTCGCGCATCAGGTACATGGCGATCTGCCGCGGAACCACGATTGCCTTGTCGCGCTTGCTGCTGCGCAGCTGGTCGATGTTGACCCCGTAGTAGTCCGCCACCGCGCGCACGATCCGCTGCGGGGTGATCGACCGCTTCTTGGGGTTGTACATCACGTTGCTGAGCACCGCGCTGGCCAGCTCGATGTTGATCGGCATCCCGCTCATGGACGCGTAGGCCACCACCCGGTTGAGCGCGCCCTCGAGCTCGCGGACGTTGCTCACCACCTTGCGGGCGATGAACTCGATCACGTCGGCCGGAATCAGGTTGATCTGGTCCTCGGCCTTGCTGCGCAGGATGGCGATGCGGGTCTCGAGGTCGGGAGGAGTGAGGTCGGCGATCAGCCCCCACTCGAATCGGCTGCGCAGGCGCTCCTCGAGGGTGGTGATCGCCTTGGGCGGCCGGTCCGACGACAGCACGATCTGCTTGCCGGCCTCGTGGATGGCGTTGAAGGTGTGGAAGAACTCCTCCTGGGTCCGCTCGCGCTCGGCGATGAACTGGAT
>CAYXZN010000226.1:0-3513 GCA_964469325.1 uncultured Steroidobacteraceae bacterium | reverse complement strand
CGGCCGAAGTACTCGTTGAGGTCCTTGCCGTTGACGACGATGGTGCCGTCCCCGGCAAGCAGCCGGACCCGCGCGACCGAGGTCTTGCGGCGGCCGGTGCCGTAGATGTAGTTCGCGGCCATTGGTCTCCTCTTCCTCAGCGCTCGAGTGGGGCCGGCTGCTGCGCGGCGTGCGGATGGTCGGGTCCGGCGTAGACCTTGAGCTTCTTGAACATCGCCCGGCCGAGCCGGTTCTGGGGCAGCATCCCCTTCACGGCGCGCTCGATCACCAGCTCCGGACGGCGCTCGAGCAGCCGCGACAGCGACTCCTCCTTCAGGCCGCCGGGGTAGTTCGAGTGGCGGTAGTAGATCTTCTGCTCCAGCTTGTTGCCCGTCACCCGGACCCTGGCGGCGTTCACGACCACCACGTGGTCGCCGGTGTCGATGTGGGGCGAGTAGGTCGGCTTGTGCTTCCCCTCGAGCAGCGTGGCGATGCGGGTCGCCAGCCGCCCGAGCGTCTCGCCGCTCGCGTCGACCAGCCACCAGCGTCGCTCGATGTCGCTCGCCTTGACTGCGTACGTCTTCACCTTGATGCTCTCCGATTCCTCGCTCCGACCGTCGCCGGGGCCCCGGCGCCGCTCCTGGTTCTGTTGTAGGCCACCCGCTCCAGGGTCAGGCCGCGCGCCGGCGCCGCCCGCCCGTGCAGGGCGCGCGATCGACCCTCGAGCAGCCGGTCGACCTCGTCGGAGGCCAGCTGCCCTCGCCCCACGGCCAGCAGGACCGCGACCACGCTCCGCACCATCCGGCGCAGGAACGCGTTGGCGGTGATCCGGACCTCGACCACGTCGCCGCGGCGCCGGACGACCAGCTCGCTGACCGAGCGGACCGTCCCGCCGCGCTCGACGCTGCCGAACGCCGCCCAGTCCCGCTCCCCGACCATCCGCTCGGCCGCGGCGGCCATGGCGCCGACGTCCAGCGGCTCGTCGATCTCGAGCGTCCGGTGCCGGTCGGTGGGCCGCCGCCGGCCGCGGTCGCGAACCCGGTACCGGTAGCGGCGCCGGACCGCGTCGCGACGCGGGTCGAAGCCGGGGCCGACGGCGGCGATGCGCAGCACCGCCAGGTCCTCCGGCAGGAGCGCGTTCAGCCGCCCGCCGAGCACCGCCCAGGAGGCCCAGCGGGCCGCCGCTGCCGGCGGAAGGCAGAACGCCGCCACCTGTCCGGTGGCGTGCACCCCGGCGTCGGTTCGTCCGGCGAGCGAGACGCGTACCCGCTCCCCGGTCAGCCTGTTAAGCGCCGCCTCCAGCTCCCCCTGCACCGTCCGGCCGTTGGGCTGGACCTGCGAGCCGGCGAAGGCGGTCCCCTCGTACTCGATCACCGCCCGGGCGCAGCGTGCCCGCGCGGGCGGCATCGTCGTGTGCTCCCGGCCGTGCTCAGACCAGCTCGATCTGGACGATCGGCGCGGCGTCGCCCGCCCGCGGCCCGAGCTTGCTGATGCGGGTGAAGCCGGAGCTGCGGTCGGCGTACTTGGGCCCCAGCTCGGCGATCAGCTTCTCCACGATCAGCGGCTCGTGCGGCAGCTGGGCGACCAGCTGGCGTCGCGCCGACAGGTCGCCGCGCTTGCCGAGCGCGATCATCCGGTCGACCAGGCCGCGGACCTCCTTGGCCTTGGCCTCGGTCGTCTTGACCCGCTCGTAGCGCACGACCGAGACCGCCAGGTTCTCGAGCATCCGCATCCGATGGGCAGAAGTCCGGCTCAGCTTCCGGCCGGCGGTCCGGTGCGGCATCGGCCTAGGACTCCCGGTCGAGCTGGGCCGCCGCCGCCTCGTCGAGCTCGGCCGAGGCCGGCAGGTCGGACTCGTCGCTGGCGTCGCCGTCGGCCTGGGCCGGCACGAAGCCCCGCAGCGCGAGCCGCTCCTTCATCTCGTCGAGGCTCTTGCGGCCGAAGTTCCGCATCCGGAGCAGCTCCTCGTCGTCGAGCGCGAGCAGCTGCCCGATCTTGGTGATGTTGTTGCGCTTCAGGCTGTTGTAGGCGCGCATCGGCAGGTCGAGCTCCTCGATCGGAGCGTCGAGGAGGTTGGCCGCCATCGGCGTCGGCTGCTCCTCGGCCGGAGTGGCCGGTCGGCGGCCGACCTCGGCGAAGCGGCTGAACTCACGGACCAGGATCTCGGCCGCCTGGGAGAGCGCCTGCTGCGGCGTGCTGGTGCCGTCGGTCTCGACCTCCAGGCTGAGCTTGTCGAAGTTCGTCATCTGCCCGACGCGCGTGTTCTCGACGCTGAAGTTCACCCGGCGGACCGGGGAGAAGATGGCGTCGACCGGGATCACGCCGATCGGCATGTCCTCGGTGTGCTCGGCCGGCCGGTAGCCGACGCCACGCTCGACGGTCAGGTCCATCTCGATCGACCCGTCGTCGGAGTCGAGGGTGAGCAGCACCAGCTCCGGGTTGACGATCTCGACGTCGGCCGACTCGGCGATGTCGGCCGCGGTCACGGCGCCCGCCCCGTGGCGGACCAGCTTCAGGTTGATCGGGTGGCTGGCGAAGGAGCGCAGGCGCAGCTTCTTCACGTTCAGCACGATCTGCGTCACGTCCTCCTTGACGTTGTCGATGGTGCTGAACTCGTGGTACACGGCGGCCAGCTGGACCGAGGTGACAGCCGCCCCCTCGAGTGAGCTGAGCAGGACTCGTCGCAGCGCATTGCCGAGGGTCACGCCGTAGCCCGCCTGGAGCGGGCCCGCCTCGAACCGGCTCACGTTGCCGGTCGACTCGACCTCCTCGATGCGCGGTGTCGTCTCAAGTTCGATCATGGGTTCCGGTTCTGACTCCCTATCGCGAGTAGTACTCGACCACCAGCTGCTCGTTGAACTCGAGCGGCATCTGCTCTCGAGCCGGCTCGGCGAGCACCGTTCCCGCGAGCTTGTCCGGATCGACGCTGAGCCACTCGGGGACCTGCGCCGACCTCATGTTCTCCGCCGCGATCTTGAACGCCTCGCGGCCCTTGCGGCTCTCCCGGACCTCGATCCGGTCGTTGACCTTCACGCCGTAGCTGGCCACGTTGGTCGGGCGCCCGTTGACGGCGAAATGGCCGTGGGTCACCAGCTGCCGGGCCTGGGCGCGGCTGGATGCGAAGCCCATCCGGAAGACCACGTTGTCGAGACGCATCTCGAGCATCCGCAGCAGCATCTCGCCGGTCACGCCCCGGTGCTTGGAGGCCTTCTCGAAGTAGTTGCGGAACTGCCGCTCCAGGACGGAGTAGCTGCGCCGCACCTTCTGCTTCTCGCGCAGCTGGATCCCGAACTCGCTCACCTTGCGGCGGCGCATGGTGTTCATCCCCGGGGGCGTGCTGCGCCGCTCGAAGGAGCACTTGCGGGTATAGCAGCGCGTCCCCTTCAGGAAGAGCTTCATCCCCTCCCGGCGGCAGATCCGGCAGACCGCGTCGGTGTAGCGTGCCATCCGCTACACCCGCCGCCGCTTGGGCGGGCGGCAGCCGTTGTGCGGGATCGGCGTCACGTCGGTGATGGCGGTCACCTCCAGGCCGGC
>CAYXZN010000225.1:0-3556 GCA_964469325.1 uncultured Steroidobacteraceae bacterium | reverse complement strand
CTGCCCTGCTCGGCGTGCACCCCAACACCATCCGGGCCTGGACCGATGCCGGGCGGCTCCCCGCCTACCGCATCAACGCCCGCGGCGACCGTCGGTTCCGACGCGCCGACGTCGAGCGGCTGCTGGTCGAGGGCGCCGATGCGCTCGCCGACTACGCCCCGCCGGTCGACGACGGTCGGCGCCGAGATGAGCTGGGCGTCCTGACCCGCCTCGCGGCCAGCGCGGCGAGCGCCCCGAACCCGGCGGCCGTGTGCCGCGTGGCGATCGAGGCCCTGCGGGGCCAGTTCGGTGTATCGCGTGCGGCGGCGTACCTGGTCCGCTCGCGGGGGCTAAGACTCGAGACCCACGCCGGCTACCCGGCTCCGCCGCCCGCGTTGCTGGAGCGCGATTCCGTCCAGGGGGACCGGCCGCTGCCGGCTCCCTTCGCAGCGGATTGCCTGCGGATGCCGCTCGCCACCGCCGGCGACGTCAACGGGCTGCTGGTGCTCGAGGTCGACCCGTCGGCGCCCGCGTCTACGGCCCCGCGTCCAGCCTTCCTGGAGGCGGTGGCTGGCACGCTCGCGCTGGGCGTTCGGAGCGCCCACCGGACCGCCCGGCTCCGGCGGGAGCTGGCCCGCGCCCGGGCGCTGCGAGGCGTCGCCGAGGAGATCAGCTCGCAGCTCGACCTCGACGAGGTGCTCCACGACATCGTGGAGCGGACGCGCACCCTCTTCTCCGCCGACAAGGCGGGCCTGTGGCTGCTCGGGGAGGGTCCCCACCCCTTCTCGGCCGCTGCCCAGCACGGGCTGAGCGAGGACTTCCGGGCGGGGATCCGGAAGCTGACCCTGGAGAGCGACGCGATCGGCGTGCACGCCATCCGAGAGCGGAGGACGCGGGTCCTGCAGGGTGTCTCGGAGGTGGAGTCGGTGGGCGTGCTGACCGACGTGTATCGGCGCGAAGGGCTCGAGACCGTCTGTCTGGTGCCCCTGATGGCGCGTGGGGAGGCGCTGGGTGTGCTGGGCCTGTACCACACCCGGCCGCACCCCTGGCCGGAGGAGGAGGTGGCGCTGGCCGAGTCGTTCGCCAACCAGGCCGCGGTCGCCATCGCCAACGCCCGCCTCTACCAGTCGGTCAGCCAGCAGGCGGCCCGTATGCGGTCGATCCAGGACCTGTCGGCCCGCCTCAACCGGCTGACCGACGTGCAGGCGATCGCGGACGCCATCGTCGCCGAGACGCGGACCCTGGCCGAGTTCCACGACATCCGGGTCTACACGGCCGACCACGAGGCCGGTCACTGCTGGCCGGTCGCCTTCACCGATCGGCTGATCGGAGACGTCGACGCCGGGGAGCGCCTGAAGGTGGAGATCGGCGAGGGATCGTTCACGGGCTGGGTGGCCGCCAACGGCGAGCCGCTGCTCATCAACGATGCCCTGCGCGATCCACGCGGTCACACCATCGAGGGCACCGACGACATCGAGGAGTCGATGCTGCTGGTGCCGATGATCTTCGAGGACACGGTCCTGGGCGTCATCGTCCTCTCCAAGCTGGGCGTGAACCAGTTCACCGAGGATGACCTCCAGACCATGACCATCTTCGCCGGCTACGCAGCGCAGGCGATGGCCAACGCGGCCGCGTACGAGCGACTGGAGCGGCAGTCGCGTGAGCTGGCCCGCCAGCTCGACTCGCAGCGCCGGCTGCTGGAGATCAACGACACGCTGCTGTCCACCTTCGACCCGCACCGGGTCATGGACATGGTCGCCGATGGCCTGGCCGGGGTGGTCAGCTACGACAACATGTCCATCTACCGCCTCGACCGATCACGCAACCTGCTCGTCCCGGTCCTCGCCCGGGAGAGTTACATGGAAGAGGTGATGCGCCACGAGATCCCGCTCGGGATCGGCCTGATGGGGTGGGCGGTGGAGCATCGGCAGCCACTGTGCGTGAACGACGCGCTCCACGACCCGCGCGCGATCCAGATTCCCGGGACGCCGCCCGATCCGGAGGCGATCATCGTGGTGCCGCTGGTCTCGGGCGGCGAGGTGACCGGGGCGATGAACGTGAGCCGCATCGGCGGGAAGGAGGTCTACTTCAGCCCGACCGACTTCGAGCTGGTCAAGCTCTTCGCCGGGCAGGCCTCCATCGCGCTGCGCAACGCGGACACGCACCAGGCGGTGACCCAGCGGGCCGAGACCGACGCGCTGACCGGACTGGGCAACCACGGCGCATTCCAGCGCACGCTGGCCGAGCTGGTGGCGGAGGCGTCGGAGAACGATGAGCCGCTGGGGCTGCTGATGATCGACCTCGACGGCTTCAAGCCCTACAACGACGGGCTGGGGCACCCCGCCGGGGACGCGCTGCTCCACGCCGTCGGCACCGCCATCTACGGCGCCGCGCGCTCTGAGGACCGCGTCTTCCGGTACGGCGGCGACGAGTTCGCGGTCATCCTGCGTGGTGCCGATGGCGCGGGTGCCACTGCGGTGGGCGAGCGGATCCGAGGCGCCGTTGGCGGCCTGACCCGCGGCGAGACGTTCCACGTCACCGTCACCATCGGCGCCGCCAGCCTGCCCGACGACGCGTCCGACAAGGACTCCCTGATCGCCGCCGCCGACACGGCCCTCTACTTCGGGAAGCAGTCCGGGGAGGACTGCGTGCTGCGCGTGTCAGAGGTGCCGGCCGAGATCCGCAGCCTGCGCGGGACCCTGGACACGCTCGCCCGCACCGCCCTCCAGCACCCGGCCCAGACCGCCACCCTCGACCACCTCGTGCGCCACGTCGCGGCCGAGGGGACGGCGGAGCTCGATCCCGCCTCCCGCTCCGGCGACGCCCTGGTGGCGCTCGCCCGCGCGATCGCCGGTGCCCAGACCGGAGCGGCCGCACCCGGCGTCGACCGGGTGGCGCGGCTGGCGGCCCGGGTGGCCGCCGAGATCGGATCAACGCAGGCCGACCCTGTCGCCGTGGAGCTCGCCTCCCGGCTGCGGGCGCTGGGCAGCGAGGCCGTCGCCGAGCTGGCGGAGGTCCCGCCCATGCGAGACGTGGTCGGCATCATCCGCCGCCTCCGCGCGGAAGGGTCGGGCCGGCCGCGGCGCCGACCGGCCCGGCTGCCACTCGCCGTCCAGGCCATCCTCGCCGCCGACGCCTACGACCGCCTGACGACGGGCCACGACGGGACCGACGGCATGGGCCGCTCCGAGGCGGTCGAGGAGATCCGCCACAGCGGTGCGATCGGCCGGCGAACGGTGGAAGCCCTGTCCACGGTGGTCGCCGCACGTCCCGACGCCGGCCGGCGACGCCGACGCAGCGACCGCTCCAGCACCTCCGCCGGCGCCGCCTGACCGTCGGCGGGTGCGGTGCTATCCTGCCGCTCCCATGCCGATCCTCCTCACCGGGCCGCGGCATGCCCGCTCGGGGCCGTCGCTCGGACCGCTGGTGCTGGCCGCCGCCCTGACGGCTGCCCTCGCGGCCTGCTCGGGCAACCCCACCCCTGAGCCGTCGAGCGTCCCGCCAGAGGCGACGCCCACCGCGACCCCCCCCCCCACGCCCACCCCCCCCCCCCCCCCCCCCCCCCCCCCCCCCCCCC
>CAYXZN010000224.1:0-3569 GCA_964469325.1 uncultured Steroidobacteraceae bacterium | reverse complement strand
CCGCAGCTGGCACAGACGGCCGACATGACCCGCAGTCTGCTGCAACGCTCGTGACTCCGCCAGCGTATTTGCAGGCGACCGGCGGTCGGGCGGGCTGTGCGCCCGGCCGCCGTCCGCGACCCCGTACCTGCTTTGGTACCAATAGGCCCATCACACGCACTTGACGCGTGCATATACTTTGCGCGGGTCGGCTGGGCACTGAACCCTGTCCTGCACCGTCCCGAGCACGGAAACCAAGACCCAGGGAGGGAGAGCGTCTTGGAGCAGGTCACCCCGCGCGGTTCGGCTGCCGAACCGCTCACGCTGGACAGGCTTATCTACTACTTCGTGAAGCGGCTGGTCGACACCCTCGGTGCGGCGGTGCTGCTGCTGGTGCTGACCCCGCTCATGCTCGCCATCTCGCTCGCCACCTGGCTCGACAGCGGGCTCCCCATCATCTACCGCTGCCAGCGCCTGGGCCGATACGGACGGCCGATCCAGGTGCTGAAGTTCCGCACCATGCGCAACGGCAGCCACCACCACCTCAACGAGCTGCTGACGCTCGACGAGGAGCGGCGGATGGAGTACGGCGCCAATCGCAAGCTGAAGGACGACCCGCGCCGGACGCGCGTCGGCGTCTTCCTGCACCGCACCTCCCTCGATGAGCTGCCGCAGCTGTGGAACGTGCTGATCGGCGAGATGAGCCTGGTCGGACCCCGCCCCTACATGCCCGGTGAGCTGCGCGGCCGCCCCGAAGGGGTGGAGCTGCTCAGCGTCCGTCCCGGTATCAGCGGGCTGTGGCAGGTGAACGGCCGCTCGGACCGCACCTTCGAGGAGCGCGTCGCCCTGGAGGTCGACTACGTGCGGCGGCGCGGCTTCGCGCTGGACGCGCAGATCACGCTGCGCACACTGGGCGCGGTCATCTCCGGGCGAGGCGCCTACTAGCCTCTCGGCTCCCTATACTCGGCGTCCGTCGACGCCGCACTCCGCGACGCGCCGAAGCGTGAGGCTCACCCCCTGGCCGCCGATTCGCCCCGCCCCGTGAATGAGCCGATCCGCGTGACGATGCTCGTCCGCAACCCCTACACGCACGACTCCCGTGTCGAAAAAGAGGCTCGGACGCTCCGCGAGGCCGGGTACTCGGTGACCGTGGTCGCGGAGGCGGCCGCCGGAGTGCCGGCCAGCGAGCAGCGGGACGGGATCGAGATCAGGCGGGTCCCTCGCGCGGGTCCGGCGGTTCCGGGCCTTCGCTTCGCCCGTCACCAGGCGCGGCTCGCAGCCGCCATCGAGGCAACCGGGCCGCGGATCCTGCACGCCCACGACAGCGACGCGCTGGGCCCGGTGTGGTGGGTGGCCCGTCGCCGCCGGATCCCGTTCGTCTACGACGCCCACGAGCTTTGGCTGGGCCGGCCGCCGCGGGATCGGTCGGTCGGCTACGCCCTGGCGTTCCGCGCCTACTACCGCCTCCTGGAAGAGCGGCTGCTACCTCGGGCGGCGGCGTGGATCACGGTCAGCCCGCCCATCGCGCGCCACCTCGAGCGTCGCTACCGGATCGGTCCGGTGGAGCTGGTCCCCAACTACCCGGAGCTTCCCGCGTCGGTTACGCCACGCCCGCTGCGCGAGCTCCCCGGGGGAGACCGCATCCCCGCCCGGGCGCCGACGCTGCTCCACCTGGGCGGTTACACCCCGGAGCGGGGGATCGACGAGCTGATCGCCGCCCTGGGCGGCCTGCCCGAGCCACACCTGGTCCTGCTCGGTGCCGACGCCAGCGCGGAGCGGATCGCCGGCGTCGCGCGGCGCCACGGAGTCGATGAGCGGGTGCACGTCCTGCCGGCCGTCCCACCCGGTGCCGTCGTCGACTACGCCGCCTCCGCCACCATCGGCGTCGCGCCCATCATCCCGACCAGCCTGAACAACGCCTACTCGCTGCCGAACAAGCTGTTCCAGTACATGGCCGCCGGCATCCCGGTGGTCGCCTCCGCACTCCCGCAGATGCGAGACGTCGTCGAGGGAAGCGGCGCCGGCGTCGTGGTGGACAGCCGGGACCCCGCCGCCATTGCCGCCGCGGTCGGGCGCCTCCTCGACGCGCCCGGTCGGCTGGCCGAAATGGGGGCGTCGGCTCGTCGGGCGGTGGAGGAGCGCTACCACTGGGGCGTCGCGGCGGGGACCCTCCTGGCCGTGCACGAGCGGCTGACCCCCGGGCCCTGACGCCCGCACCAGCGGTCGGGCAGCTACCGGCGGCGGACCGTCGTGAGCAGCAGGCGCAGATCGGCGAGGCTCACCACGCGGAGGGCGACCAGCACCAGCGGGTAGGCGGCCACGCAGGCGGTTCGCCACAGCAGGTGATCGGGGCCCAAGAGGGCGGCGGCGGCGAGGGCCATGCCGGCCGCCAGGGGCAGGCCGGTGCGCAGTATTGGCCACGGCACCGGGTAGTAGCGCTGTGATATGGCAGTCGAGCTGACGGCCAGAAGCAGGTAGCTGGCCAGGGTCGACACCGCGGCCCCGAACAGCCCGAGCAGGGGGATGAGGAGCAGGTTCATGCCGACGCTCGCCGCCGCGGCGATGCCCATCGACACCGGCAGCCAGCGCGTCTGCCCGGTGATGTTCAGCCCCGCCGTGCCGATGGTGTACACCCCGTACAGCACGTAGGCGAAGGCGGAGAACGGGATCACGTAGCGGCTCTGCTCGAACTCGGCGCCCACCAGCAGTCGCACCACATCGGTCCCGAAGGCGGAGAGGCCCAGGGCGACCAGGCCGGCGCCGGCGGCGAAGGCGGCCATCACCCGGGCGAAGGCGGCGGGCGCGTCGTCCCGCCGGGCGACCTCCCAGTAGGCCGCCCCCCAGGCCAGCGCGAAGGGCTGGACCGCCAGCGCGTTCACCACCAGCCCCACCGTGTAGCCGAGCGCGTACACGCCCACCACCTCGGCGCTGGTGAAGGCCTGGAGGATGTACCGATCTGACAGGTTCAGGGTCCACCCGGCGATCGAGGCCGGTACCAGCGGCAGGCTGAAGGCGAGCATGCGTCGGGAGAGGGCCGGGTCCCAGGCGAGCCGGATCGCCCCGCTGCGCCACAGGTAGCCGAAGGCGATGGCCGCCGTGACGCCGGCGGCGACGGCCGAGCCGACGACGACGCCCATCACCCCCATCCCGACCACCGCGACCAGCACCACGATCAGGCCGCTGCCGAGCAGCGCCCGACTGAAGCTGATGCCGGTGTAGGGGCGCGGCCGTCGTTGAGCGCGCAGGAGGCTGAGCGGGAAGGTCAGCAGCGAGTCGAACAGCAGGATCGGCCCGATCAGCAGGAAGATCGGCAGCAGCGACTCGTCGCCGTACAGGCCCTGCGTCAGCGGGATGACGGCCACGCTCACCGCCGCGAACGCGAGCAGCGACGCGATCAGCCGGATGGTCAGCGTGGTGGCCAGCACCTGCCTGCGCTGCCGGTCGTCCTGCGCCTCCTTGAGGTACCAGCGGAAGAAGGCCTGCGGAAGCGAGAGGGATGCGATCATCAGCGCCAGCGAGAGGGTCGTGTTCACCACGCTCGCGATACCGACGCCCGAGCTGCCCAGCACCCGGGCGTAGATCGGGACCAG
>CAYXZN010000223.1:0-3571 GCA_964469325.1 uncultured Steroidobacteraceae bacterium | reverse complement strand
GTTGGGGCCGAGCACGGCGAGGATCGAGCCTCCCGGCACCGTCAGGTCGATGCCGTGCAGGACCTCGATGCGGTCGTAGGCGGCGTGGAGCCCGCGGACCTCGAGCAGCGGGGTGTCGAAAAGGTCCTGGTGGGACCCGGGCAGTTCCTGCTGGGACCCGGGTGTCTGGTCGATCGTGGCGTCAGGAGCGGGCACCCGCGGCCACCTCCTTCGAGCTCTCCGTGATCACGGGCGGCGCCCCGGCGCCGGCGACCGACACGCTGGGCACGGGCGGGACCTCTGCGGGGTCCGGTTGCCGGCGGGTCCACAGCGGCCGCAGCTTCCCCCGGATCTGCCCGGCGATGCCTTCGGGCCGGCGGGCCACCATGATGGCGAGCACGCCGATGATCAGCGGCTGGAGCGCCTGCGACCCGGTGACGCCACCACCGCCACTGCTGCCGAGCTCCCGCAAGAGCTCGGGGAGCACGACGAAGAAGAACGCGCCGAGCATGGCGCCGGACACGCTCGTGATCCCGAAGATCGTGGCGACGAGCAGGACCGTGAGCGAGCGGAAGTACAGGAAGTCGAGTGCCCCGATGCGGACCTGCAGCGCACCGAGCATCACCCCGGCGGCGCCGGCCATCGCCGCGGAGAGCGCGAAGACCTTGAGCTTGACGGCCACGAGGCTCATGCCCAGGGTCTGACAGGCGTTCGGCGCGTCCCGTATGGCCGAGAGCATGCGGCCGAAGGCGCTGCGGCGCACGGCCAGGAACATGATCGAGAACCCCGCCGCCATGATCGCCGACATGATGAACACGCCCCGGTCGCTGCTGAAGTCGAGGCCGAACAGGCTCGGCCGCTGGACGGCGATGGTCTCGCCACCGCCCAGGACCCTGCTGTTCCCGAAGAACAGACCGTCGAGGAGGATGGCGAAGGCCAGCGTGGACAGCGCGAGGTAGATGCCCCGCAGACGGAGCACCGGCAGGGCCACCAGGATCCCGAGCGCCGCGGCGGCAACCGCTGCCAGCACGAGCGCGAGCACCCACGGCACGTCGGCACCGAGCTTCCCGATGACCACCGCGCCGACGCCTGCGAAGGACATCTGCATGACCGAGACCTGTCCGGACAGACCGGTGAGCAGGACCAGGCTGAGGACGACCCCGGCGAAGATCAGCCCCTTGGCGCCGATGAGCAGCTGGAACGGGCTCATGGAGCCGGACAGCACCACGGCGGCCAGCACCGCGAGGGCGCCGACGGCCACGGTCGTGCGGAGCGCGGGTGGCGCCGCCTCCGCGTGTGTCTTGACCTTCTCCGGCAGGCGGCGCTCGGGTCGCAGCAGCAGCGCACCCAGCAGGAGCAGGAACGGCATGGCGGGCTTGAGGTTCTGGACCAGCTCGTTGCTCTGGGGCAGGTACGCCACGAGGAGCGTCTGGCTGATGCCCAGGATGAGCGCCCCGACGAACGTCGCCGGCAGGCTCTGGAGGCGACCGACGACGGCAGCCGCGTAGGCGGAGACCACCAGCAGGCTGAGCGTGTTGACCTCGAGGTTCAGCCCCGGTGCGATCAGGATGGCGGCCAGGCCAGCCAACATCGAGCCCATCGCCCATGACGCGGCCGTCACGACGTTGGGACGCAGGCCCTTGATGGCGCACAGCTCGGGGTTGTCGACGACTGCCCGCATCGCCACACCGAGGCGGGTGTGATGAAAGAGCATGCGCAAGCCGACGGCCACGGCGATGGCGGTGATGATCGTGGTGACCTGGTTCCAGGAGATCACCAGGTCGAAGACCGTGAAGGTGTACTGGTCGCCCCAGATGCCCGGCAGCGTGCGGAGCTCGATGCCCCAGATCGCCAGGGCGAGCCCCTGGAACGCCAGCAGCAACGCGAGCGTGACCACGAGCTTGACGGCGACCGACGCCTTGGCGAGGAGTCGCCGCATGACGAGCAGGTCGAGTGCCGCGCCGATTGCGGGCGCGACCACCCCCAGCGTGACGAGCAGGGCGATGGGCGTCGGCCAGCCGCGGTTGACGAGCAGCTCCCAGTACACGAACGCCAGGAACATGCCGATGGCGCCGTGGGCGAAGTTGAACACGCCGGAGGTGATGTAGGTGACGACCAGCCCCGTGGCGGAGATCGCGTAGATGGCGGCGACCGTGATCCCGATCAGCAGGAATGTGAGGAATGTCTGCACAGACCGCGAACCCCCCGGTGCGCTCGGAGAGATCCTTCGTCGCCGATCAGGCGAACTCCTTCCCTCGCCGCGACGAGAACCTGTTCCGTTTTATCTATAACGTGTTCTAACATAGAAGGACAGGAATCTCCGAGTGGTTCGGCGAATTCCTCAGGTGCAGGGCTCACGAGCCCGACGACATCGCTGAGGGGAGAAGGCTTCGTGAGGGGAGAAGACTTCGTGCAGAGGAACGGATCGCACGGGCGGGGTGCACGCGCGAACTCCCGCGCCCTGCTGATGCTCGGTGGTTTCGCGCTCCTCGCCGCGGCATGCGGCTCGCGCCTGCCCGACGACGCGCTGGCGGAGTACGACGCCCGCCAGACCGTCAGCGCCAGCGGTCAGGCGGCTGCCCCCGGCGAGACCGACGACGATCAGCTCGACGGCTTCGACTCGGCTTCCGGCGATGTCGGAGGCGGCAACGGCATCGGGTCCGACGGTTCCGGCCAGTCGAGCGGCGGCACCGACGCGTCGGGCGCCGACGGCAGCCAGACCGCGGACGGGAACGACCAGGTCCAGGCGCAGGAGGACGGCAGTGAGCAGGCGCAGGCCCAGCCGGGCGACTGCTCGGGCGGGGCCACCGACGTCGGCGTGACCGAGAACGAGATCATCGTGGCGTCGATGATCACCGACTCCGGACCGCTCCCGGGCGCGACCGCCGGCGCCTACCGGGGCGCCGCGTCCTACTTCGCCAAGATCAACGCCGAGGGCGGCATCTGCGGTCGCAAGATCACCGTGCTCAAGGGCGACGACGGGCTCGATCCCGCCCGCGCCCGCGCCGAGTTCACCCGCCTGGAGCCCCAGGTGCTGGCCTTCGTGGGCAACCTCTCGGTGGCCGACTCCGGCTTCATCGACCTCATCGAGGAGACCGCCGTCCCCTACATCGGCGGCACCGTCGATCCCGCCGGACGCGACCTGCCCACCGTCGTCCCCCACGTGCCCTCGCAGAACATCACCCACAGCGCGCCCTTCGCCTACTACCGGCAGGCCGAGCCGGACGTGACGAAGCTGGCCTTCCTGTTCTCCGATGTGGGCGGCGTCCGGTCGAACATCCCGGGGGCCAAGAAGGCGATCGAGGTCGAGGGCTACGAGATCGTCTACGAGTCGGGCGTGAACGTCGCCGCTCCGGACTACACGTCCGAAGTGATCAACATGCGCAGCAACGGCACCGAGTTCGCCTATCTGTTCGCGTTCGAGATCAACATGCAGGTCCGGATGGCCCGGTCGATGCGCCAGCAGAACTTCGACCCACCGCTCAAGCTCAACACCATCGGGTACCACTCGCGGCTCATCCCACTGCTCAAGGACACCGCCAACGGCTGGGGCTCCTACCTCCAGTACGTGCCCATCATCAACGAAGACGAG
>CAYXZN010000222.1:0-3583 GCA_964469325.1 uncultured Steroidobacteraceae bacterium | reverse complement strand
GTCGCCGCCGTAGCACTTTGCGAGCACGTTCTTCCGCATCGCCCGGATCGTCTCGCGAGCGATGATATGCGAGCCGATGGCCGCCTGGACCGGCACTTCGAACATCTGCCGCGGGATCAGCTCCTTCAGCTTGTCGACCAGCCCCTTGCCGATGCGGTACGCCTGCGAGCGGTGCGTGATCAGGCTCAGCGCGTCGACCGGCTCCCCGTTCACCAGGACGTCGAGCTTGACCAGGTCGCCGGGCCGGTAGCCGATGAAGCCGTAGTCGAGGCTCGCGTAGCCGCTGGTGCGGCTCTTCAGCTGGTCGTAGAAGTCGACAATGAGCTCGGCCAGTGGGACCTCGAAGTGGAGGTTCACCCGCACCGGATCGAGGTACTCCATGTTCACGAACTCGCCGCGCCGCGCGCTGGCGAGCTCCATCACCGCGCCGATGTGGTCGGCGGGGGCGATCACCTGGGCCGCCACCCACGGCTCGCTGATCTCCTCGACCTGGCCGGGATCGGGCATCTGGGCCGGGTTGTCGATGGTCAGCTCAGCCGCCCCGCCCTGGCGCCGGACCCGGTACTCGACCGATGGGGCGGAGGCGATCAGCTCGAGCCCGAACTCGCGCTCGAGCCGCTCCTGCACGATCTCGAGGTGCAGCAGCCCCAGGAACCCGCACCGGAAGCCGTGACCGAGGGCGGCGGAGGACTCGGGCTCGTAGACGACGCTGGCGTCGTTGAGGTGCAGCTTGTCGAGCGCGTCTCGCAGCAGCGGGTAGTCGTCGCCCCGCACCGGGTAGATGCCGGCGAAGACGAGCGGCAGGGCCGGCTTGTAGCCGGGCAGCGGCTCGTGGGCCGGACGCGAGGCGGACGAAAGGGTGTCCCCCACCCGCGCCTCGCGGATGCTCTTCAGGCCGGTGGCCACGTACCCGACCTCGCCGGCGCGCAGCGTGGTGGTCGGCACCGCCTGCGGGCGGAAGTAGCCGAGCTCGAGGATCTCGCTCTCGACGCCGGTCCCCAGCAGCCGGATCCGCTCGTGATCGTGCAGCGTCCCGTTGGCGATCCGGACGTAGGTGACGACCCCCTTGTACGGGTCGTAGTGGCTGTCGAAGACGAGCGCCTGGAGAGCTGATGCCGCGTCGCCCGGCGGCGGCGGGACGCGGCCGACGACCGCCTCGAGGATCTCCGGCACGCCGGTCCCCTCCTTGGCGCTGGCCAGGATCACCTCTTCGCGCGGGATGGCGAGCGTCTCCTCCAGCTCGCCGATGACCATCTCGGGGTCGGCGCTGGGCAGGTCGATCTTGTTGAGGACCGGAATGATCACCAGGCCCTGGGCGAGGGCGAGGTGGGCGTTGGCCAGCGTCTGGGCCTCGATCCCCTGGCTGGCGTCGATCACCAGGATGGCTCCCTCACAGGCCTGGAGGGAGCGCGACACCTCGTAGGTGAAGTCGACGTGGCCCGGCGTGTCGATCAGGTTCAGGGCGTAGTTCTTCCCGTCGGCGGCGTCGTAGTGGAGCCGGACAGCGCGGGCCTTGATGGTGATCCCCTTCTCGCGCTCGAGCTCCATCGAGTCGAGGAACTGCGAGGTCATCAGCCGCGGGTCGATGGTGTGCGTCGCCTCCAGCAGCCGATCGGCGAGGGTGCTCTTGCCGTGGTCGATGTGGGCGACGATGCTGAAGTTGCGCAGGCGGTCCTGGGGAATCACGGCGCGCCAGTCTAGCCGAGCGGCCGCGGCGCTTCCCGCCGCGGGCCGGTGAGGTCAGGCGGCCGGCTCGTCCGGCTCGTCGGCGGCGGCGGCCGCCGGTCCCACGCGCACGATGCCGTTCACAACCCGGTAGTGCGAGACCCAGGTGTCGTGGTGGACGACGTTGCCGCTCGAGTCCCGGACGTATCGCTCGACCTGGGCGCTGAAGCCGTTGTAGGGCTCCTGGTCCACGACTCGCTGACCGGGCGCCAGCGAAGCATCGGTCTGCGTCGTCCAGACGGCGGAGCGGTGGTTCCAGGTGGCCGCCTTCGTGAAGGTCACCGTCCGACCGGTCGGGGCCATCCACACGTCGAATCGCACCCAGCCGGCCGCCGCATAGGCGCGGATGAAGATCGGCGAGGCGGTGTCGTTGCGGAAGCTCATGGACTGGACGAAGTCGCCGTCCTTGAGAACCGTCGCGTCGAGGCCCACCGGGTAGCGGCTGATGTAGTAGGAGTGGTTCATCCGGTCGCCGATCTCGAGGCCGGCCCGGGCGGCCGCGTTGAACAGGGTCGTGGAGGTCGAGCAGATCCCGCCGGCGAGCGCGCCGGTGTGCTGGCTCCGCCCGTTCACGATCACGCCGCCCATCCCGTAGCCGCGGGCGGTGGTGACCGGCCCGATGCCCTCCCAGAAGTCGAACCACTCGCCGGGAGCGAGCGTGGTGCCGTCGATGTCCCAGGCCGGGATGCTGATGTTGTTGCCGTAGTAGTTCGAGATACCCGGCACGTAGTACGTGGTCCAGGTGGAGACCAGCTCCATCTGCGGCAGCGCCTCTTCCGCGACCTCGGTGCTCAACGCCGGCAGTGTCACGCTCGCCGCCAGGCGCACGCTGGGGATCCGCTCGCCGTCGCCGCGGCGGCTGAGCGCCGCCAGCAGGCCGCGGGTCGACGCCTCCGCGTCCACTTCCCGACCTGACTGGCCGGGGACGACGCCGGTCGGACCACCGGTGCTTCCGTGCTCGAAGCTGGCATCCTTCGCCTCGCGGTTCAGGGTGGTGGCCAGGGCGGCCACCGCCTCGCCCACGGCCTGCTCGTCGATCACCGGCAGCACGGCGCCGTCGGCTCCCGGCTGGAAGCTGATCCAGCCCATCAGCGTCGCCCGCTCGATGGGGTGCAGGTCGGACTCGATCTCCAGGCCGATGTCGGCGGCGATCCGGTTGGCAGCCAGCGCCGCCGCCGCCGCCTCGCGCGTGCTCAGGGCAGGCTCGGTGTACACCAGCGGGACCTGCACGATCACGTCGTCGGCAATCGCGCTCGCCTGTGCCGCCACGACGGTCGCGAGCGCCTGCTGATCGACCACCACACCCTCGACGCCCAGCTGGACCCCGAACACGCCCGCCTCCTGGTCGGTCAGCACGGCCGCGTTCACGGGCTCGCGATCGATCATCGCCGCCAGCCTCGCCGCCGCCTGCTCCAGCTGCGTCGACGCGAACGGCGTCACGACGGGCGCGACGGTCGTCTCGGCGATCAGTGTCCGCAGCCGCTCGGCAGAGCTGGTGAGCGGCGGGCCGTCACGTCCCACGGCGAACGCAGCGTCGAGGGTGGCCGACAGGTCGTAGTCACGGCCGAGCCCGCCTGCCGTGAGCTGGATGGAGCGGTCTTCCCCGACCAGCGTGATGCGCTGAGCGGCGATCGGCGGGAGCGAGTCGCGCAGGATCTCCTCGGCGCTGGCGCGGTCCAGGCCGCCCAGCTCCACACCCCCCACCGTCACGCCGCGCATCACCCGGCCCTCGTGGAGGGCGGCCACCGCCAACGACGTGGCCGCCAGCAGCACGATGGCGCTCGCCATGGTGACGCCGAAGCCGACCACGCCTCCGCGCAAGCGCGGGCTGCGCAGCGGCTGCGGGACGCGACGGACG
>CAYXZN010000221.1:1995-3602 GCA_964469325.1 uncultured Steroidobacteraceae bacterium | reverse complement strand
GGGCCTGCTCGCCGTCTTCGTGGGCAGCGCCGCCGCCATGGGGGTCCGCTTCAGACGCTCACATGGAGTCGAGCGGCAGCAGCTGAAGTGGTTCGCCTACGCGACGTTCCTGCTGGTCATCGCGTTGGTGATGACCGCCTTCGCGTTCTTCACCCCCGAGCTGCGCGCGCTGGACCCGGAGGCGCCGGTCCCGCCCGCCATGTTCGGGGGCATCCCGTTCACCCTCGCGCTGGTGGCGGTGCCGATCGCGGCGGGCATCGCCATCCTGCGGCATCGGCTCTTCGACATCGACCTGGTCATCAACCGCACCCTCGTCTACGGCGCGTTGACCGTCAGCCTGGGCGCCGTCTACGTACTGCTGGTGATCGGTCTCCAGGGACTGCTGTCTGGCTTCGCGGGCGGCGGCAGTCTTGCCGTCGCGGCCTCCACGCTGGCGGTGGCGGCACTCTTCCAGCCGGTGCGGGCTCGAATCCAACGCGCCGTCGACCGACGCTTCTACCGCTCGCGCTATGACGCCGCACGGACCCTTGAGGCCTTCACCGCCCGCCTGCGCAATGAGGTCGACCTGCTGCGACTCACCGATGAGCTGGCCAGCTCGGTCGAGCAGAGCCTCCAGCCGGCATCGGTATCGGTCTGGCTGCGGGCGCCAGAGTCGGCTCGATGAGGAGACCCTCGCCGCCCGCCTGGCTGCCGTGGGCGATCCTGGGCCTGACCGTCCTCGCGATCGTGCCGGCGTACGGGCTGATGGTTCTCAATGCCGAAGACGATCCGGTCATGCAGGCGTTCTACGGGGCGGTCTTCCTGGGCTACGGGTTGATCGGCGCGCTGGTCGCATCGCGGCGGCCCGACAACCTCATGGGATGGATCCTGCTGGGCGTCTCGTGCTTCACCGGCCTGGGCTTCTTCGGCGAGCAGTACGGGCGGTTCACCCAGATCACGGCCCCGGGAGTGCTGCCGGCGATCGACCCCGTCGCGTGGCTGGGCACGTGGCTGGGGGCCCCGGGGATCGGGCTCCTGATCTTCGGCCTGCTCGTGTTTCCGACGGGCTCGCTGCCCTCTCGCCGATGGCGACCGGTGGCCTGGCTGGCCGGGCTGGTCCTGGCGGGCCTGACGGCGCTGTTCGCCTTCGCCCCGACCAGCGAGGCGGACGCGGCGCTCAGGAACCCGTACGCGATCCTGCCGGAGGCGAGCGTGCCCATGCTCGAGACGATCTTCGGCATCGGCATCCTCGTGGTGGCGCTGGTCAGCCTGGCCGCGCCGATCGTCCGCTTCCGCCGCGCCCGCGGCACCGAGCGGCAACAGCTGAAGTGGTTCCTGTACGCCGGCGCGCTGCTGGTCGCCGCCCGGGCGCTCGAGCCGCTGGTCGAGCCGATCGAGCTGCTTGCCCCGTTCGCCTGGGTCGCCTTCCCGCTGGCGCTGGCCGCGATGCCGATCGCGATCGGCCTGGCGATCCTGCGCCACGGCCTGTACGAGATCGACCGGATCATCAGCCGCACCATCGGCTACGCGCTGGTGAGCGCCGTGCTGGTGGGGGTCTACGCCCTGGCGGTGCTGGCGCTGACCCAGGTCAGCATGCCGATCACCGGGGGCGAGAACGTGGCCGTGGC
>CAYXZN010000221.1:0-1895 GCA_964469325.1 uncultured Steroidobacteraceae bacterium | reverse complement strand
GCCGCCGCATTCAGGCAGCCGTCGACCGGCGCTTCTACCGCTCCCGGTACGACGCGCAGCGCACGCTTGACGCGTTCAGCGCACGGCTCCGCAACGAGGTCGACCTGGCCCGACTGACCGATGAGCTGGGCGCGACGGTCATCGACGCCCTTCAACCGGCGACGGCATCCGTGTGGTTGAGATCGAGCGCCGCCGGTCGGAGGGAGGGAATGGCCGATGCATCGCGGTAACGATCCGGAGACGGCGCCGCGCCAGGATGGCCAGGTAATAGCTGAGTGAGGGAGCGACCCATGTCACCCCGGCGGCTTGCGCCAATCGCGGCGTTCACATCACTGTTGTTCGGCGGTATCGGCCTCGCCCTGCCGGATCTGCTGGCCGGTGCGTTCGGCCTGCAGCTGGATGCCGCGGGAGTCGTCCTCGCCCGACTCGCCTCCGCGTCTTACCTCGGCTTCGGCGTCCTCAGCTGGCTGGCGAGAGGCGTCGTCGACGCGCCCGCGTTGCGCGCGATCACGATCGGCAACGGCGCCGCCTGGGGCCTCAGCGCTGCGGTCGTCAGCGTGGCGCTGCTCTCGGGGCTGGGCAGTGCGGCGGCGTGGGCGCTCGTCGCCCTCCAGGTCGGTTTCACCATCGCCTGGGTCCTGGCGTACATGGGTGTCGCAGATCGCTCGGCAACGGCGGCGGGACCGACGGTCGCGACGGGAGGGACTTCGCGATGATCGGCGCGGTTCGGTGGACCTACTGGGGAACCGCGTGGCTCTTCGTAGGCTCGATCGTGCTCCAGGTCTTCCTGGTGGGGCTGGCGCTCTTCGCCGGCCAGAGCTTCGAGGCCCACCGCATGTTTGGGTTCACCGCGGTCCACCTCATCTCACTCGTCCTCATCCCGCTGGCCTGGCTGGCGAGGGCAGGTCGGCGCACCGTGTGGCTGAGCGTTCTGCTGTTCGTGGTCGTCACGGTGCAGGTCGCCTCTCCGGGCCTGCGCGGATTCCTGCCGCTCGCCGCCGCCCTCCATCCGGTGATCGCGCTGCTCATCTTCGGGCTGGCCGTTCACCTGGCGCGCCACGCCGATGAGCTGCGGCGCGTGCCGCTTGCCGTGAGGCAGGCGGGGCCGGAGACTGTGCCCGAGGGCGCGTCGACCAGACCGTAACGTCCGGTGCCGCAAGAGGGAGGCGCAACCGATGAGCTCGATTCCGCGCGGCCTCGTGGGGCACTCGTTCCTCAAGGGCATCGCCTGGTCGCTCGTGGTCCTCGATGCGCTGCTAGTCGGAATTACGCTCGTTGCGCTCCTCCCGGCAACGCGGTTCCTGAACCCGGCGCTGGAGCTGGTGGACGTGCCGCTCGCCGCCGGCTCGATCGTCCTGGCCGGCGTAGGTGCGGTGGCGATCCAGCGGCAGCCGGGCAACCGGCTTGCCTGGACGTTGCTGACCCTGGGGACAGGCTTCGCTGTTTCCTCTTTCGCCGAGCAGTACGCCGCCTACGGGCTCGTCGTCGACCCCGGATCGCTGCCCGGAGCGCGGGCTGCGGGGTGGATCACTTTCTGGGTCCCCCCGCCGGTGTGGTTCCTCCTGTGGACCTTCCTGCTGCTCCTCTACCCCGACGGACAGCTCCCCTCGCGATCCTGGCGGCCGGTCGGCTGGGCGGCGGCGATTGCGATCGCCGCCGCGACGTTGTGGACAGCGTTCGGTCACGTGACCCACGAGCCGCTCGGCTGGACGAACCCGCTGGCGCAGCCGGCACTGGCGCCGCTCTACGACGTGGCGGAGATTTCCTTGGGAATCAGCTGGTTCGTGCTCGCGGCGGCCTCGATGGCGTCCCTGGCCCTGCGCTTCCGTCGGTCACGGGGCGTGCAGCGCCAGCAGCTGAAGTGGTTCTTCTACGCCGTCGCCCTCTTCTTTGCG
>CAYXZN010000220.1:0-3646 GCA_964469325.1 uncultured Steroidobacteraceae bacterium | reverse complement strand
TGTACGACTGGTGGCGGGAGCCGGGGGCCGCCTACCTCGCCATGCCGCTGCTGGGCGGCGGCGACCTGCGGCGGTTCCTGGCCGGCGGGCCGGGGCTCGCGGCCGCACTGGGGATGATCGAGCAGGTGGGCGGCGCGCTCGCCCATGCTCACCGCCACGGGGAGCCCCACGGCAACCTCAAGCCGGCCAACGTGCTCGTGGACGCCGACGGCAACGGCTACCTCGCCGACTTCGGTCTGGCCGGGACCCCGGAGCACGGCTCCCTGGCTCCCGAACGGCGGCCGTCCGGGCCACCGGACGCCGCGTCGGACATCTACGCCCTGGGAATGCTGGCCCGCCACGTGCTGGTCGCGGCCTCGGGCGCGGGGTTACCGCGCCCGCTCGCCGAGGTTCTCGACCGGTCCACCGCCCCGCACCCGTCCCGGCGCCACGACCACGTCGAGGACCTGCTGCGGGAGCTGCGGCAGGCGACGGGGTTGGATGGGGTGGCCCGGGCCGGGCCGGCGCCCCCGTCCACCCCGGTCCGCAACCCCTACAAGGGGCTGCGGGCCTTCCAGCAGAGCGACGCCGAGGACTTCTTCGGCCGGGAGGCGGTGGTGGCGCGCCTGATCGAGGCGGTGGCGACCACCCCGCTGGTGGCGGTGGTGGGGCCGTCGGGCAGCGGCAAGTCCTCGGCCGTCAAGGCCGGCCTGCTGCCCCGGCTGCAGCAGGGCGACCGCCCGGCGCTGGTGACCGAGATGTTCCCCGGCGCCCACCCCTTCGAGGAGCTCGAGACCGCGCTGCTGCGGGTGGCGGCACGGTCCGCGGACGGGATGATCGAGGACCTCACCGCCGACCCGCGCGGGCTGGTCCGCGTCGCCAAGCGGATCGTGCCCGACGACAGCAGCGAGCTGGTGCTGGTCATCGACCAGTTCGAGGAGCTGTTCTCCCTGGTCGACCAGGAAGCGACCCGGGCCCTGTTCCTCGCCTCGCTGGTGGAGACGGCCTCGGACCCCCGCTCCCCGCTGCGGGTGGTGCTCACCCTGCGCGCCGACTTCTTCGACCGCCCCCTCGAGTACCCGGGCGTCGAGGAGCTGCTGGAGACGGGGCTGGTGCCGGTGGGCGTGCCATCCGAGGACGAGCTGGCCCGGGCGGTGAGCGGGCCGGCGCGCCGGGTTGGCCTGCACCTCGAATCGGGGCTGGTGGCCGCGGTGGTCGGCGACGTGGTCGGCCAGCCGGGGGGCCTGCCGCTGCTGCAGTACGCGTTGACCGAACTCGTCGAGCGCCGCGAGTCGGACGTGCTCACCGTGGAGGCCTATCGGCGCAGCGGCGGTGTGGCCGGGGCGCTGGGGGCACGCGCCGAGGAGCTGTACGCGGCGCTCGGCCCGGCGGGCCGGGAGGCGGCACGCCAGGCCTTCCTGCGGCTGGTGGCCGTCGAGGACGGCGGCGAAGGCACCCGCCGCCGGGTGCGCCGCAGCGAGCTCGCCGAGCTCGACGTCGACCAGGGCGAGCTGGAGACGGCCCTGCACCGCTTCGGGGCCCACCGCCTCATCTCCTTCGACCGTGATCCGGTGACCCGGGGCCCAACCGTCGAGGTCGCTCACGAGGCGCTGCTCCGCGCCTGGGACCGTCTGGCCGGCTGGATCGACGACCGTCGCGACGAGCTCGTCGTCGCCCGCCGCGTGGGCGCCGCCGCCCGGGAGTGGGACGAGTCCGGGGCCGACCGGAGCTTCCTGCTCCGCGGCGCCCGCCTCGAGCAGGCCGAGACCTGGCTGGACGACACCGACCTCGCCCCCACGGCCGCGGAGGTCGCGTACCTCGACGCGAGCCGGGAGCAGCGCCGCGCCGAGGAGGCGACCTCCCGGCGCCGGCGCCGGTGGACGCTGGGCGTCCTGTCCGCCGGCCTGGTCGTACTGGGCATCACGACCGCCGTCGCGGTTACCCAGCGGGCAGTGGCCCAGGCGGAAGCCCGCCAGGAGGAGGTGCGCCGTCTCGCCGCGTCCTCCGAGCTGGCGCTGGACGAAGACCCGGAGCGTGCCGTCCTTCTCGCCTTGGAGGCCGCCGAGGTCTCCGGGCGGGCCGGCGAGCCCATCCAGCAGGAGGCCGTCGTCGCCCTCCAGCAGGCGGTGCAGGCTTCTCGTCTGGAGATGCGCTTCGACCAGTATGTGGCGGTCGGCTTCGACCCGGCTGGGGAGGCGGTGCTGGAGGAGCTGCTCTATCCGAGACAGACGCCGGATGACTGGCCCGGAGCTGTCGTCAGCCCGGACGGTCGGCTTGCCGCCGAAAGGGTTCTCGACGCGGACAACGAGACGGGCGAGATCGTCGTCTGGGAGGTGGCCACGCGTCGGGAGGTTGCACGGCTGGTCCCGCGCGCTGCGTCGGGTGCGGGGATGTACGTCACGGGTCCCGGGCTGCAATGGCATCCTGACGGCCGATTCCTGGCGGCGGAGGTCTCCGACCGGACCACCACCACCGGGAGGCTCAAGGTGTGGGAGACCGGCTCGTGGGACGAGGTGGCCTCGATCCCGATGTCATTCGTGGCCCCGGAGATCGCGCCGGATTCGATCGACAGAGTGGGAGCTTTCCCGGACTCGGACACCTTGGCCGTGCTCGACCCCGGAGGGCAGATCGTGTTGCTCGACCCTGGAACCGGCGACGAGATCGATCGGATCGATCATCCCGGTGCCGACGCTGCCAGCACCCTGGTCGACTACGAGCGAGACCGGCTCTTGACCGGGACCTGGGAGCCGCCTCGTAGCGTTGAGCAGTGGGATCTCGACACGGGAGAGCTGCAGTGGTCGACGCAGGTGGCCGATGGAAGCGGCATCGCCGTCAGCAAGGCAACCGGCATGGTGGCCTCGTTCGGGGCTGACGGCAACGTGCGCCTCCATGACCCAGAAACGGGCTCGGTGATCGAGAGCCTGCGCGGTCACCTCAGCCCGGTTATGTCGGTCACCTTCTCGCCGGACGGGTCGCTGCTGGTCTCGAGATCGCTCGACGAGACGCTGGTGTGGGACATCAGCCCCGGGGGACCGCGGGCGGTCGGAACGATCAGGATCGACGCGGGGCCCCGTCCTCTGCCCAGGTCACTGTCCCCCACGGATACCGAGGTCGCCGTGATGTATGGGGGAGGGCTCAGCCGTTACCGGCTCTCCGACGGCGAGGTGATCGGTGACACGCAGGGCATGGTCAGCACGGAGTTCCCCTCCCCGATCAGCCCCGACTGGGGACGGGTAGGCGTCCTGGACCACGAAGGTCGCGGTCGGGTGGAGGATCTCGCTACTGGGGACAGGTTGTTGGAACTGCCCTCATGCGGCTACCCGCTGGCGCTCAGCTCGGACGGGGGCATGGTGGTAGTCAACGGCAGAGGCCTGTGTTCGCCGGAGGACACTGCCGACGCCGACTGGCGCAGCCGAGTGGTCGCTGTGCCCACCGGCGAGGAGGTGCTCGACCTGGGAGAGAGATACATCAACGCAGCATTGGGTACGGCCTTCAATCCCGCCGGCACCTTCGAAGCCGACCGCTACCTGGCGGTCATCTTCACCCCCGAAGAAGAGGTGCTGGAGGTCTACGACACGGTCACCGAAGCCCTGGTTGCCAGGCTCCAGTTCAGCCACCTCGCCGTCAGCGTCGCGTTCGACCCCAGCGGCAGATACGTGGGAGTGGG
>CAYXZN010000219.1:0-3657 GCA_964469325.1 uncultured Steroidobacteraceae bacterium | reverse complement strand
CACGTTGAGCAGGCCCACCTGGATCCGCTCGGCCAGGTCGGGCAGCTCGTTGAGGGCGAAGATGCCGCGGTTGGTGCGCGGCAGCAGGCCGTAGTGGATGGTCAGCTCGTCGGCCAGGTACCGCCCCTCGGCCACCTTCACCGGGTCCACCTCGCCGATCAGGTCGGCCACGGTGATGTCCGGCGTGGCCAGCTTCTCGCTGTAGCGCTGGTCACGGCCGATCCAGTCGATCGGCGTCTCGTCGCCGCGCTCGGCCACCAGGTCCCGGGCGAAGCGGCTGATCGGCCGATACGGGTCGTCGTTGAGCTCTGACTCGGCCACCACCGGCAGCCACTCGTCGAACAGCCCCACCAGCGATCGCGCAATGCGGCTCTTGGCCTGCCCCCGCTCGCCCAGCAGGATCACGTCCTGGCCGGCCAGCACCGCGTTCTCGATCTGGGGCAGCACCGTCTCGTCGTAGCCCAGGATCCCCGGCAGCAGCGGCTGGCCGTCACGCAGCCGGGCGATCAGGTTCTCGCGCATCTCCTCCTTCACCGTCCGGCTCCGATGGCCGGAGGCGCGCAACTCGCCCAGGGTGGAGATGGCGGGTCTGGTCACGTATCGGCTCCTTCGAATGGGGCTACGGCATCGGAGGTCGGAAGGTTCGGGTAGGCGCGAACGGCCCGGCCCACCTCATCGGGCTCGCACACGCCGCGCGCGGCGAGCGCGGCCAGGAAGGCGGACCGCTGGTCGAGCTCGCCCTCGAAGGCATCGGCGGCCAGGCCAAGGCTGCCGGCGAGGACGGCGTAGGCATCGGCGTCGTGCTCGAACGGGAGCAGGCGGCGGCCCTCGTCGGACGCGAGCGCCGGGGGGACCGGGTAGCGCTGTGCGCCGGTGAGCCGTGGCGAGCGTTCTCCGGCCATCGCCGCCAGGCGCACCGGGGCGAGCGTCCCGTCGTCCGCGAGGCGGAGGTGCCATGCCTCCTCCACCCGCCGGTACATGCCGCCCGGGGTGCGGTAGGCGCTGAACTGGAGGTAGACGGCCAGGCCCGCGAGGTCCTCGTCCGTCGCGCCGAGCTCTCCGCGCACGCTGTCGAGCGCCTCGGGCAGCGAATCGGCGTGCATCGTCGCCCCGAGGCCATAGCCGCGCCCCGCCAGGGCGAGGGCGCCACGGGCGTTCCGCCCCCACACGTAGATCGGGAGGTGGTCGCTCATCTCGTTGATGAGCATGTAGCCGCGGTCGGGGCCGTACTCGTCCAGCCAGCCGAAGTCCTCCCACCAGCCGCGCAGGAAGATCGCGGTCGTGTCGCGGGGCAGGAAGTCGACCAACGCCGAGAGGGTGGTCGTCTTGCCGGCCATGGGCGCCTCGGAGGCGAGCATCACCGACCCGCGGCGCGCCACCACCGCCCAGAGGGTGGCCATCATGCGGGCGTCCACGCTGCCCGAGCCGATGATCTCCACCGCCGACATCGGGCGTGGCGGAGCCCAGTGGTAGCCCCACCAGCCGTCGGGGAATCGGGCAGCCCAGGATGCTCGCATCGGACTCGCCACGGTACGCGGGGATGGGGTGGGGCGCAACCGGCGCCGCCCAGCCGGTCGGGTGGCGACCGCTAGACGCCCAGCGGGTTGACCGGCTTGGGGCTGGTGCCGACCAGGATCGCCTTGGTCTCGGTGTACAGGTCGAGCGTCTCGATCGACTGCTCCCGCCCGTAGCCGGACTCCTTGAAGCCGCCGAACGGGATGCCGGGGAAGGCCACGAACGGCGTGTTGATCCCTACCGTCCCGGATCGGATGCGGTGAGCGACCCGGTGGCCGCGGGCGCTGTCGCCGGTCCAGACAGTCCCGGCCAGGCCGTAGCGGACGTCGTTGGCGACCTTCACCGCCTCGGCCTCGTCGGCGAAGCGCGACACCGTGACCACGGGGCCGAAGATCTCCTCCTGCGCGGCGCGCATCTCGTTGCTCACCGCGTCGATCACCGTCGGCCTGACGAAGGCCTGCGCGTCCAGCTCCGAGGGCAGCTCGCCGTCGACGGCTCCCCCGGTCACCAGCTGCGCCCCCTCCTCCACCGCGCCGTCGATGAAGCCGATCACCCGCTGGGCGTGCTCGCGGCTGATCATGGAGCCGATCTTCGTCTCGTCCGACAGCGGGTCGCCGACGCGCAGCTCGCGCGCGCGGGCCACGAACGCCTCCACGAACCGGTCGTGGACGGCGTCCTGCACGAGGATCCGGGAGCGCGCCTCGCACGACTGGCCGCCGGAGTAGTAGATCGCCCACAGCGACCCGACCACCGCGGCGTCGAGATCGGCGTCGTCGAAGACGACGTTGGGGCTCTTGCCGCCCAGCTCCAGGCTGACCCGCTTCAGCCCCTGCGCGGCCAGCTCCGCGATCCGCCGCCCCGTCGACGTCTCCCCGGTGAAGGCGATCTTGTCCACTCCGGTGTGCGTTGCCAGCGCCTCGCCGACCTCCGTGCCCGGACCGGTCACCACGTTCAGGACCCCCGGCGGGATCCCGGCCTCCAGGGCCAACCTCCCCAGCTCGACGGCGGTCAGGGGCGTGGCGCTGGCCGGCTTGAGCACCAGCGTGCAGCCCGCGGCGAGGGCGGGCGCCACCTTCCAGGCGGCCATCATGAACGGGTAGTTCCAGGGGATGATTGCCGCGCAGACCCCGACCGGCTCGCGCAGCGTGTAGGCGGTGACGGCCGGGTTGACGATGCTCGAGCGGCCGTAGTTGTGCTGCGCCGCGCCGGCGAACAGCTCCAGGCTGGAAACGGCCACCTTGACCTCCGCCGCGGCCTGCCACTTCGGCTTGCCGCTATTGCGGCTCTCGAGCGTGGACAGGTCGTCGGCGCGCTCGTCGATCAGCTCCGCCAGGCGGTAGAGGAGCCTGGCTCGCTTCGCCGGCGCCGTCCTGGCCCACGCCCCGCCGAGGGCGGCTCGGGCGGCCGAGACCGCCGCGTCGACGTCCGCGGCGTCGGCCAGCGCCGCCTCGCCCAGTGGCTGCCCGCGTGCCGGGTCGTACGTGGTGAAGGTTCGCCCGCCGGTGGCGGAACGGAGCTCGCCGTCAATCAGGAGGCCCGCGGGCTCCATCAGTCCTGCATCGGTCATGCTGCGATGGTAGCGCCAGGTGTGCCGGGAGGAGGTGACGCCGCCGGAAGGACGAGCAGGAAGGTCGTCCTTCCGGGCCCGGTGCGCTCGACCTCGACCGCGCCACCGTTGGCCGCCAGCAGCTCCCGGGCGATGGTCAGGCCGATGCCGCTCCCGGCGCGGTCGCCGAGCTGCCCCCGCGAACGATCGGCCCGGTAGAAGCGCTCGAAGACGTGCGGCAGGTCGGCGGCGTCGATCCCCGGCCCCCGGTCGGTCACCCGGATCTCGATCCGGTCGCCGGCCCGTCGCAGTCCGAGGTCCACCACGCCCCCGGGCGGCGAGTGCTGGATCGCGTTGGTGATCACGTTCCGCAGCGCCCGCTCGAGATGAGCCGGATCGGCACGGACGGTCAGGTCGGCCCCAGCGGGCGCATCGACGTTGAGCTGCACGGACCGCTCGCGCAGCAGCGCCTCGAGCGCGTGCTCGATCTCGCGCAGCGCCGGCACCGCGGCCAGCGCAATCGGCCGGCGGTGCAGCGGGGCCGCCTCCGCGCTGGCCAGCTCGCCGAGCTGCACGATCACGCCGCTCAGCGCTGC
>CAYXZN010000218.1:0-3684 GCA_964469325.1 uncultured Steroidobacteraceae bacterium | reverse complement strand
CCCCACCCGGCGAGCAGACGCGTCGCGTCCAGGTTGCCCTGGATCCCGCGCTCGTGGCCGATGCGGTGCCACGCCTCGTCGAGCGGGACGCGGTGATCGACGCTGATCACGTCGCCCCCAGCCTCGGCCATCAGCTCCAGCAGCGCGGTCGCCTGGGTGCCGAAGTGGATGGTGGGAGCGCCCCGCACCTCGGCGAAGATGCCCCGCACGTGGGGCTGGACGTAGGTGGCGTAGTCGGCCGGGCTCAGCGCTCCCACCCACGAGTCGAAGAGCTGCACCACCTGGGCGCCGGCGCGGATCTGCGCGTTCAGGTAGCGCGTCACCATCGTCGACAGCTTCTCCATCAGCGTGTGCCAGGCGTGCGGCTCGCGGTACATGAACGACTTGGCGATGGCGTAGTCGCGGCTCGGCCGGCCCTCGACCAGGTAGCAGGCGAGGGTGAACGGCGAGCCAGAGAAGCCGATCACCGCCTGCCGACCCGCCAGCTCGGCGCGGACCAGCCGGATCGCCTCCATCACGAACCCCACCTCGTCGTCCGGGTCGATGACGCGCAGGCGATTGACGTCGGCTGGGGAGCGAACCGGGTTGTGGATGATCGGCCCGACCGTCGGCTCGATCTCGAGATCGACCCCCATCGGCTCCAGCGGCAGCATGATGTCGGCGAACATCACCGCCGCGTCGACGCCGAAGGCGGAGACGGGCATCAGCGTCACCTCGGCGCACAGCTCCGGCGTCTTGGCCAGGGTCAGGATCTCGTAGCGCTCGCGCAGCCTCCGGTAGTCGGCCAGGCAGCGGCCTGCCTGGCGCATGAACCAGATCGGCGTCGCATCCGCCGGCCGTCGCGCCAGCGCGGTCAGGAAGCGCGCCTCCCCGGTCCCGGAAGGGATCGTCGCCTCGATCATGCGCCTCCTTGTGCTGCGGCCGCGAACCCCGTCCGAGCGGCGCGGGTGGTGATCTCGAGATCGTCAACGGAATGCGCGGCCGAGATGAACCAGGCCTCGTGGGCAGACGGCGGCAGCAGGATGCCGTCGGTCAGCATCGAGTGGAAGAAGCGGGCGAATCGGCGCCCGTCGGGATCGGCATCGAAGAAGGCGGTCAGCAGGCTCGACACGCGCACGACCCTCGCCCCGTCCCCCGCCGCCGCGGCGGCCTCGCGCAGGCCGCGCTCGAGCGAGGTGCCGGATGCCTCCAGCTGCGCGTACCGCTCCGGCGTGAGCGCCCGGAGGGTGGCAAGACCGGCGGCCCTGGTCAGCGGATTGCCGGACAGCGTCCCCGCCTGGTAAACCCCACCCTCGGGTGCCACCAGCGCCATCAGGTCGGCCCGTCCGCCGTAGGCGCCGACCGGCAGGCCCCCGCCGATGATCTTGCCCAGCACCGTCAGGTCGGGCGTCACGCCGTACCGCTCCTGCGCCCCGCCCCGCGCGACCCGGAAGCCGGTGATCACCTCGTCGAAGACCAGCAGCGCCCCGCGGCGCCGGGTGAGCTCCCGCAGGCCGGCCAGGTACCCGTCCGCGGGAGGGACTACGCCCATGTTGGCCGCCACCGGCTCCACGATCACTGCCGCCACGGCCCGCGCCGCCAGCAGCGCCTCGACCGCCGCCAGGTCGTTGTAGGGCGCGACCAGCGTGTCCGCCGCCACCCCGCGGGTGACGCCGGCGCTGGCCGGGAGCCCGGTCGCGCCCGAGCCCGGCTGCACCAGCAGCGAGTCGGCATGCCCGTGGTAGCCGCCGGCCATCTTCACGATCGCGTCGCGCCCGGTCGCCGCACGGGCCAGCCGCAGTGCCGACATCGCCGCCTCGGTGCCCGACGAGACGAATCGCAGCCGCTCCACGGACGGCATGGCACCCGTGATCTCCTCCGCCAGCTCCACTTCGAGCGGGCTGGGCGCGCCGTAGCTCGTCCCGCGCTCAGCCGCCTCCGCCACGGCGCGCACCACGTCCGGGTGCGCGTGGCCCAGGATCATGGGTCCCCACGAGCCGATGTAGTCGATCAGCTCGTTGCCGTCCATGTCCCACAGCCGCGAGCCGAAGGCGCGCTCGATCACCCGCGGCGTGCCGCCCACGGCGCCGAAGGCGCGCACCGGCGAGTTGACGCCGCCGGGGAAGAGGCGGGCGGCACGGGCCATCAGCTCCTCGGAGCGGGTGGTGGCGGCGATGCTCATGCCGCTCCCCGCGACAGCAGCGCCAGCACCTCGCCCAGTGGGCGGTGGATGCCGGTCAGGACCGGGGTGTCGCGGACGGTCGAGCGCCGGCTCTCCGTCTCACGCAGGTCGCGCACCAGGTCCTGAAAGGCGACCAGGTCATCGGTCTCGTAGGCGACCACGAACTCCTGGTCGTCGAGCCCGAAGCTGTAGGCGAGCAGCTGGCGCACCTGTGGGTAGCGATGCCCGACGCGCATGTGCCCGGCCATCACCTCCTTGCGCTCCTCCAGCGGGGTGAGGTACCAGTCGACGCTCTTCACGAACGGGTAGACAACCAGGTACCGGCTCCGCTCGCCGGAGAACAGGCTCTGCTCCTGGGCGGTGGGCCGCTTCACGTACTGGCTGGGCCGGGTGAGGCCGACGAAGCTGTGCGCCGGGGCCAGCCACCTGCCGATACCCGATGCGAGCAGGTCGGCCGCCGTCTCTTCCACCTCCTCGAGCCGCTCGGACATCCGCCACAGCAGCAGGTCACCCTCCGCGCGCAGGCCGATGGTCGAGTACGCGTGCTGCATGAGCCGATGCTCCGCCCGGGCCGCCGCCTCGCAGAAGGCGCCGATGTCCGCCTCGCGCTCGGCGAGCGGCACGCGCCGCCAGGCCGGGTCGAGACGCAGCAGCCAGGCGTGGACGAACCGCTCGCCGGCCATCACCGGTCCTCCTCTCGCAGCCAGGCGGCCACCTCGGCCGCGAAGTAGGTGACGACGATCCCCGCCCCGGCGCGGGCGATGGCGGTGAGCGACTCCAGCGCGGCCGCGCGGCGATCGAGCCAGCCGCGCTCCGCGGCCGCCACCAGCGACGCGTACTCCCCCGAAACCTGGTAGGCGGCGATCGGGGCGTCGACGCCGGCGCGGGCGGCCGCCACCACGTCCAGCGCCGGCAGGGCGGGCTTGACCATGATCGCGTCGGCTCCCTCGGCCAGGTCGGCGCCGATCTCGCGCAGCGCCTCGCGCCCGTTGGCGGGGTCCATCTGGTATGTCCTGCGGTCGCCGAAGGCCGGGGCAGAGTCGGCCGCGTCGCGGAACGGGCCGTAGAAGGCCGAGGCGTGCTTTGCGGCGTAGGCGAGGATGGCGGTCTCGGTGTGGTCCGCCTCGTCCAGCGCGGCGCGGATCGCCGCCACCTGGCCATCAACCATGGCGCTGGGCGCCACCAGGTCGGCGCCTGCCCCCGCCAGCGAAACCGCGGTCCGGGCCAGCAGCTCGAGGGTCGCGTCGTTGTCGATCCGGGCGTCGTCGCCCGCGCCGGTCAGGACGCCGCAGTGGCCGTGGCTGGTGTACTCGCACAGGCAGACGTCGGCGATCAGCGCCAGCTGCGGCGCGGCACCACGCAGCGCCCGCAGCGCCCGCTGCATGATCCCCTCGTCGACCCACGCCCCCGATCCGCTGGGGTCCTTCTCGTCGGGGAGCCCGAACAGCAGCACCCCGCCGACGCCCAGCCCCTCGAGCCGCCGGACCTCGTCCAGCAGTGCGTCCACGCGGTCCCGGACCTGT
>CAYXZN010000217.1:0-3689 GCA_964469325.1 uncultured Steroidobacteraceae bacterium | reverse complement strand
CCGCGTCGCTGGAGCCGGTGCAGGAGCTGGCGCTGAAGGGGAAGAGCGCGCCGGTGGTCGCCCATCGGCTGCTCCAGATCAGGCCCACCGAGCAGGCCCAGCCCAGGCACCTGGATGCGCCGATGGTCGGTCGCGACCGGGAGCTTCACCTGCTGGCCGATGCCTTCGAGCGCGCCCGGGCCGACCGGGCCTGCCACCTGGTGACCGTGCTGGGGTCCGCCGGAGTCGGCAAGTCACGCCTGGTCGTGGAGCTGGAGGCCGCGCTGCCGCGGGGGACGACCGTCGTTCGAGGGCGCTGCCTGTCCTACGGGGAGGGGATCACCTACTGGCCGCTGGTCGAGGCGCTGCGCTCGGCGGCGCGGCTCGACGACGAGCTGAGCGTCGAGGAGCGACGCGGGCGCCTTGCCGCACTGGTCGAGGGGCAGCCGCAGGCCGAGGCGATCGTCGAGCGCGTCTCTGCCCTGATCGGGCTGGGTGGAGAGCCCGGATCGGCGACCGAGGCCTTCTGGGGCGTGCGTCGCCTCCTCGAGGCGCTGGCGCGCCGCGGCTCGCTGGTCGTCATCTTCGAGGACGTCCACTGGGCCACGCCGACCTTCCTGGACCTCGTGGAGCACGTCGCCGAGTGGACCCGCGACGCGCCCATCCTGCTCGTCTGCCTCGCTCGCCCCGAACTGCTGGACCAGCGGCCGGGCTGGGGCGGCGGAAAGCTGAACGCCACCAGCTTCCTGCTCGAGCCGCTCGGAACGGCGGAGGTGGAGCGGCTGCTCGATCACCTGCTGGAGACGCGCACCGCAGGCGCCGATGACGTCCGGCAGCGGATCTGCGACGCCGCGGAGGGGAACCCGCTGTTCGTGGAGGAGCTGGGGGCGATGCTCGAAGCGGAAGGGGGCGCAGCCGCGACTCGCGTCCCGCCCAGCATCGAGGCGCTGATGGCGGCGCGCATCGACCAGCTCCCGCCCGCCGAGCGGATGGTCCTGGAGCGCGCCAGCGTGATCGGGCGGCAGTTCGGGGCGGCCGAGGTGGCAGGCCTCGCCACTGACGTCGAGCAGGGGTCGACGCGCGAGACGCTCCAGGCGCTCGTCCGCAAGGAGCTGCTGCGCCCCGACCCCGACGCCTTCGGGACGGCGCCCGACGACGAGCCGTACCGGTTCCGCCACCAGCTGATCCGCGATGCGGCGTACGCCGCGCTGTCGAAGGAGTCGCGGGCCGCGATGCACGAGCGGTACGCCGCGGCACTCGAGGCCCGACCCGCGTCCGAGCTTCCCCAGCTCGACGAGCTGGTCGGGTACCACCTCGCGGAAGCGCACCGCTACCGCTCCGACCTCGGCGGCGATCCGGAGCGAACCGGTGAACTGGCGCGACGGGCGGCCGGCCACCTGGGCGCCGCCGGCAACCGGGCCGTCGAGAGCAGGGACATGGGCGCGGGCGCGAGCCTCCTGCAGCGCGCCGTCGGGCTCCTCTCCTCCGACGATCCGGGTCGTCTGCGTCTCCTCCCGCTCCTCGCCCGGGCGCTGATGGAGCGCGGTGAGCTCGACCCGGCGGCCACGGCCCTCGAAGAGGCGGGGGAGGCGCCGGACCTCGCGACGCGGGCGATGGCGGAGGAGGCGCGGCTCAACCTGCTGATGATGCGCGGCGTGCCGCTCGGGACGTGCGTCGCACAGCTCGAGGAGATCCGCCGCCTTGCCGAGGCGCGCCGGGACCACGAGGCCGCCGTCCATGCCCTGATCGGGCTGCGCGCGTACGCGTTTCACCAGGGAGCGTTGACCGCGGCGGTCGAGCTCGGCCAGCAGGCAATCGAGCAGGCCGCCGCCGCCGGGAAGCTCGCGCTCCAGGTCCGGGCGAACCACATGCAGGCGGCGATCGACCTGTTCGGCTCCGCCGCCGTATCGGAGGTCGAGCGGCGCATGGGAGAGCGTGAGCGGTTCATCGAGGAGCACGGACTGGTCCTCGAGGCGGCCTGGATGCTGGGTGGGAAGTCCGGAATTGCCGCCTACAGCGGCCGATTCGATGAGGCCCGTCGCCTGATGGCCGAGCACCGAGCCAGGCTCCGCGAGTTCGGCCTGCGGCTATGGGCGGCGGTGACCTCCCAGATGGAGGCGAGGGTCGAGCAGCTGGCGGGGGACGTCGCCGCCGCTGAGCGGGTTCTGCGAGAAGGTTACGACGCGCTGGTGGAGATGGGCGAGCGTGGATACCTCTCGACCGTTGCCACCATGCGCGCGGATGTCCTCGCCCGGCTGGACCGCGTCGCCGAGGCCGAGGAGATGGTGGCAGCGGCCGAGGCGGCCGGCGCCGCGGACGACGTCTCGACCCAGGAGGGCCTCAGGCTCGCGCGGTCGCGGATCGCGCTGCGCCGGGGGGAGGCGGCATCGGCGGAGCGCCTGGCGCACGAGGCCATAGCCCTGGCGGATGGGACCGAGTTTTACAGTGAGCGGGCCGAGTCCCGGTTCGCCCTGGCCGAAGCCCTCGCCGCCCAGGGCCGGATCGACGAGGCCGCCGCCGCGCTCGCGGAGATTGGCCGGCTGGCCGAGCAGAAAGAGGACGTGGCCACCGGGTCGCAGGTGGAGTCGCTGCTCGCCGACCTGGCTGGCCGCGGCGCCGACGCCGCGGCCAGCCACTGACCGCCTAGAACGCCTCCAGGTAGCGGTCGGTCTCCCAGGCGCTGACCTGCATCCGGTACTCGTCCCACTCCTCGGTCTTGGCCTCGACGAACCGCTCGTAGACGTGGTCGCCCAGCGCCTCCACGATCACCTTGTCGCGCTCCAGCTCGTCGAGCGCCTCGCGCAGCGTGCCGGGCAGCTGGCGGATCTTGCGGCTGGCGAGCTTGGTCTGGTCGAGGTGGTAGAGGTTCTCCTCCACCGGGTCGGGTGGCGTCAGCTTGCGCTCGATGCCGTCGAGGCCGGCGGCCAGCATGGCGGCGAAGGCGAGGTACGGGTTGGCGGACGGATCGGGGCAGCGCAGCTCAATGCGGGTCGACTCGACCTGCCCCTTGCTGATCTGCGGGATGCGCACCAGCGCCGATCGGTTGATCCTGGCCCAGCCGATATACACCGGGGCCTCGTAGCCGGGAACCAGCCGCTTGTAGCTGTTCACCAGCGGGGCCAGGATGGCGATCATCCCCGGCGCGTGCTGGAGGATGCCGGCGATGTAGCTGCGCGCCATCTCCGACAGGCCGTAGGGAGCCTTCGGGTCGGCGAACGCGTTGCGCCCCTTCTTCTCGTCCCACAGCGACTGGTGGGTGTGCATGCCGTTGCCGTTCATGCCGAAGAACGGCTTGGGCATGAAGGTGGCGTACAGGCCGTGGCTGGCGGCCACCGCCTTCAGGGTGGTCTTGAAGGTGACCGCGTTGTCGGCGGTGCGCAGCGCATCGGCGTACTTGAAATCGATCTCGTGCTGGCCGATGGCGACCTCGTGGTGCGCCGTCTCGACCTCGATCCCGAGCTGCTCGAGCGCGTTCATCATCTCCTTGCGGACCTCGGTGCCGAGGTCCTCGGAGAGGTCGAAGTAGCCGGCCGCGTCGTGCGGCAGGGCCTCGACCTCCCCGGTCGCCGAGCGGCGCAGCAGGAAGAACTCGAGCTCGGGGCCGGTGTTGAAGGTGAAGCCCAGCTTCTTCGCCCGATCCATCTGCCGCCGGAGCACCGCGCGCGGGTCGCCGGGGAACGGCTCCCCATCGGGGGTGAAGACGTCGCAGA
>CAYXZN010000216.1:0-3737 GCA_964469325.1 uncultured Steroidobacteraceae bacterium | reverse complement strand
TCCGGGAGGTGCCCGATGGCGTCGACGACAGGCTGCTCGATGCCGACGTGCACGGGCCCAACGTGCCGCTGATGATGGGCACCGACAGCGCCCACGTGACCGGCACCAACGGGCGCGTCAACCCCGTCGTCAGCCACGGGGTGAGGATGATGAGCATCCAGTACTTCCTGACCGGCGACGCGCCGGTGATCTGGCGCGGCCCGCTCATCCATTCCGCCATCCAGCAGTTCCTGCGGGACGTCGAGTGGGGCGAGCTCGACTACCTGGTCGTCGACCTGCCGCCCGGGACCGGCGACGCGGCGCTGTCGCTGAGCCAGCTGATCCCGCTCTCCGGGGCGGTGATCGTGACCACGCCCCAGGAGGTGTCGCTGCTGGACGCGCGCAAGGCGATCGGCATGTTCTCCAAGGTGAACGTGCGGACGATCGGCGTGGTCGAGAACATGAGCGCCTTCATCTGCCCCGATTGCGGCCACGAGCACGACATCTTCGGCTCCGGCGGCGGGGAGAAGATCGCCCGCGAGCTGGGGCTGGAGGTGCTGGGACGCATTCCGCTCGAGCCGGGTGTTCGGACCGGAGGCGACGCCGGGGTCCCCATCACCTCGACCCAGTATCCCGGCGGGGAGGACTCCGCCGCGGCCCGGGCGATGCGCGACGTGGCCCGCGTGGTGGCGGGCCGGGTGTCCGTGCTCTCCGCGCCCTCGATGGCGGCAGCCACCGCCTGACGACGGCGCCGGCCCGCAGGAGCGCCACCGGGCCGCACCAGCCGCGAGGACCAGTGCCCCCGTGCCGATCGGGGCATGGTCGCGGGGGTCTGCGCTCCTAGAATCCCCGTATGCGGATGGCGGTGATCGGCGACGTCCACGCCAACCTCCCGGCCCTGCGCGCGGTCCTCGAGGACGCGAGCCGGATCGGTGCGGATGCCATGTACTGCGTGGGGGACGTGGTCGGCCGGGGCCCGCACCCCAACGAGGTGGTGGCCGAGCTCCAGGCGCACGGGATCCCGACCGTACAGGGCAACTGGGACGAGGCGGCGGCCATGGATCGGGCCCAGAGCGGGGCGCCGTGGGGCTCCGAGGCGTCCGAGGCGGAGGGGAACCGATCCCTGGCCTGGACGCAGGCCCGGCTCACCGATGACAGCCGGGCGTGGCTTCGAGCGCTGGAGTTCTCACTGCGCCTGAAGGAGGAGGGACGCTCGATCCTCCTCTTCCACGGCAGCCACGTGAAGCAGAACGAGTGCCTGTGGGAGGACCGTCCCACCCGGACCTTCGCGCGGGTGACCGCCGACGAGGGGGACGACCTCTTCTGCTTCGGCCATACCCACCAGTACTTCCACCGCCAGGTGGCCGGCGCGCACTTCGTGGCGGTGGGGTCGGTCGGCTGCGGCACCGCCCAGGACGCGCGTGCCCGCTACGCCGTGCTGTGGATCACCCCGTCGGAGATGGTGGCCGGGTTCCGGGCGGTCGACTACGACCGGAGCGGCCTCCTGTCCGACATGGAGGCCGCCGGCCTCTCGCCTGACCTGCTGCGGGTGCCGCCGGCCCAGGCCCCCCTCCCCGGCGAGCTGCCGAGCACCCTCGGTGAGGCGCTCAGCCCATCCGAGGGCGGTTAGCCGGCCTTCGCCTCGCGCTCGTACGGCTGGCCCACGGCGGCGGGCGGGATGCTGCGTCCCACCACCCCGGCCAGGATGATGATCGTGATGAGGTACGGCAGCGCGCCGTAAAACTCGGCGGGGATCGCCCCCAGCACGTCGCCCAGCTCGTCCGGCGGCGGGGCGAAGCGGATCGCCCGCTCCAGGCCGCGCGAGGCGGTGAAGAGGAGCGCCGCCCCCAGCGCCCCGAGCGGGGTCCAGCGGCCGAAGATGAGCGCCGCCAGGGCGATGAACCCGCGGCCGTTGGTCATCTCGCCCTGGAACGAGTTGCCGAACTCGATGGTCAGGTACGCTCCCGCCAGCCCGGCGAAGACGCCGCCCAGGATCACGTTGCGGTAGCGGAGCCGGATCACGTCGATCCCCACCGTCTCGGCCGCCTTCGGATGCTCGCCCACCGCCCGCGTGCGGAGCCCCCACCGCGACCGGTGGAGGAGGACCTGGAGCAGGATCACCGACACCAGCATGGCCAGGCCGATCGGGCCCACGTTCAGCAGCGCCTGGAAGATCCAGCCGATCACCGGCAGGTCGGTCAGGAACGCGGGTGGCTCCCAGCGGGCGAACTGCCCGGCCGACGGCGGCGACTGGCGGCTGATCAGCAGGTTGAGGTAGCCGGTGATCCCGACCGCGAAGATGTTGATGACCACGCCGCTGATGATCTGGTCGGCCCGCATGCTGATGCACAGCCAGGCGTGCACCGCCGAGACCGCCATGCCCGCCAGGATGGCCGCCACCAGGCCGATCAGCAGCGCCGGCGTCACCCCCATGAAGCCCGGCGAGGCGGGGATGGCCACCGCGACCAGCGACGCGGTCCACCACGCGACGAACGCGCCGGTCAGCATCATCCCCTCGATGCCGATGTTCACCACCCCCGACCGCTCGTTCATGAACCCGCACAGCGAGCCGAGGGCGATGGGAGTGGCCGCGGCCACCACGGTGGGGGCGATGATCGGCATCAGCAGCACGACGTACACGACGAACTGCACCAGCAGGCCCAGGACGGGGATGTCGTAGATCAGCTCCATCGCCCGCCTCAGCTCACCGCGCCGACTGTTCGCCGTACGAGCGCGTCACGGTCTGGAGCTCCGACAGGCCCGCCGACGCGGCGCGCACCCGGAACAGGTGCCGGATGATCAGGTCCGCGGCCAGGAAGAAGAGGATCACCGCCTGGAGCACGTTGATCATCTGGACCGGGATCCCCGCCTGGATCTGCATCAGGCCAGCGCCGGCGCGCATCGCCCCGAACAGGAGGCCGGCGAACAGGATCCCGATCGGGTGAGCCCGGCCGAGCAGGGCGACCGCGATGGCGTCGAAGCCGACCGTGGTCGAGAAGCTGGCCGGCATGAACCCGGCGCGCCCCAGGATCTCGATGCCGCCGGCGAGGCCGGCGAAGGTCCCGCACATGGCCATGGTGAGGACCACCAGGCGGCGCGGGTGCATGCCCGCGTAGCGCGCGGCATCGGGGTTGGCCCCGACGGTCCGGATCTCGAAGCCCAGCGTGCTGCGGAACAGGAGCAGCCACACCAGCGGCACGGCGAGGGCGGCGAAGAACAGCCCGATGTGGCCGTCGCGTCCGATGATCACCGGCAGGCCGGCGGCCACGATGGCGTCGGTGCGGGCGAAGGTCACGTTCTCCCCCCGCAGCGGACCCGAGATCGTGTAGGCCACGATCGAGATGGCGACGAAGTTCAGCATGATCGTCGTCACCACCTCGTGCGCGCCGGTGTACGCCTTCAGCGCCCCGGGGATGAACCCGTAGGCGAGGCCCCCGGCACACCCGGCCAGCAGCGCGGCGGGGATGGCGACCACGGGCGAGGCATCGTTGAGCCCGACCGCCACCGCCGCCGCGCACAGGGCGCCGATCAGGAACTGCCCCTGGGCGCCGATGTTGAACAGGCCCGCCTTGAAGCCGATCCCCACCGCGAAGCCGGCCAGGATCAGCGGCGTGGCGTTCACCATGGTGCTGGTCAGCGCGTTGAAGGAGCCGAATGCGCCGATGACCAGCGCCCGGTAGGCGGTGAACCACAGCAGCGGCTCGAAGCGGCCGACCACCAGCGGGCTGGAGGCCAGCATCACCAGCGCGCCCACCACG
>CAYXZN010000215.1:0-3749 GCA_964469325.1 uncultured Steroidobacteraceae bacterium | reverse complement strand
GAGAAGCCGATCAGGAAACGGGCGGCTCGGCGCCTGGTCGGAGGTCCGCTGCTGTCCGGGGCGGCCCGCTCGGTGGCGCGCTCGGTAGCGTGACCGGCGGCCTGGACGGCGGCGCGGGCGGCGGCGACGGGGAGGTCGGTGGGACCGAGGTGGACGCCGTCGGCGTCCGCGGCCAGCGCGATGTCGAGGCGGTCGTTGATGAAGAGGAGGGCGTGGTGACGGCGGGTAAGCTGTCGGAGTGCGAGCGCCTGCTGGAAGAGGTCGCGGGGCGTCGCGTCCTTGTCGCGCAGCTGGACCGCGGGGGCGCCGCCGCGGAGCGCGGCCTCGACGACCTCGAGGACCGATCGCGGCGCGGCCATTCGGGCGTCGGTGATGAGGATCAGGCGGAGGTCGGGCTCCATTCTCGCTGCCTGGCGGCGCGGAGCGTCAGGAGCCGGAGTGCTGGCCCTGCGCGCGGCGCGCCGAATCCCTGGCCGCCCTCCTCTCTCGATCGATGCGCGCTCTCGCGTCGTTGTGGTCGGTCAGGTGGCGGTTGAAGACGTGGCTGCCATCGTCTCGAGCGACGAAGTAGAGGTAGTCGACATCCTCGGGCTCGAGGACCGCCCGGACGGCGCGTGCGCTGGGCGAGCCGATCGGACCGGGCGGCAGACCTCGGTGCCGGTAGGTGTTGTACGGGTTGTCGGCCACGCTGTCGATGTGGGCGTACAGGAGGCGGTTCTGGTGGACGCCGAGGGCGTACTGCACCGTGGGGTCCGCCTGGAGCGGATAGCCGATCTCGAGGCGATTGAGGAACACGGCGGCGATGCGCGGCATCTCGTCGGCGATCTTGGCCTCCTTCTCGACGATGGATGCGAGCGTGATGACCTCGAGCTCGGACAGGCCGGCGGAGTCGGCGAGCGCCTGGTGCTCGGCGGTCCATGCCCGCCGCCTGTATTCCTGGACCATCCGCCGGATGATCTGGTCGGCGTCCGAGCCGATCGGCACGACGTACGTGGCGGGGTAGAGATAGCCTTCCAGCGTGGGACCCGGAACGCCGTAGCGCGTGGCGGTGGCCGTGTCGAGCATGTGGGCGGCCATGCTGTCGGGATCCATGCCGACGAGGCGGGCCAGGCTGGGGGCGATGCGCCGGACGTCCCATCCCTCGGGCACGACCAGGCGGTCGGCTGCGACGCGTCCGGCGGTCAGGTCGCCCAGTACCTTCCTCCAGCCGGCGCCCTCGCGGAACTCGTATGTGCCAGCCTGAATGGAACCGGCCGCACCCGACATCCGCGCGTAGAGGCGGAAGAAGGTGGAGGAGCCGATGATCCCGTAATGGTCGAGGGAGTCGGCGACCTGGCTCAGCGGCGCGCCCTGGGTGACCTGGATGCGGTGGGCGGGACCGTCGCCCTCGCCGCCGCATGCGGTCGTCGCGAAGGCGAGCACGAGGAACAGGAGTCGTTTCATCATCCTCTGCTGTCCAGATAGGCCTGGAGGATCAGCACGGCCGCAGCGGCGTCCACCCGATCCTTCTGCTCGCGCCTCGCCCTGGGGAGGTCGAGCGAGCGGATGGCGCGCTCTGCACGCGCCGATGTCATTCGTTCATCCTGGTATGCAACGGGGAGGCCGGTCGTCTCGGCCAGCCGGTCTCCGAAGGCGCGGACCTGCCGTGTCCAGTCGCTCTCCTCGCCCGCCGGGGTCAGCGGGAGGCCGACGACGAGGGCCTCGACGCCCTTCTCCTCCGCGAGGCGGGCAATCGGCGCGACCGGCGGCCGCTTGCCCCTGCGGCGGGTCAGCGTGGGCAGTGGCTGGGCGAGCATGCCCAGCGGGTCGCTCACGGCCAGCCCGATCCGACGCTCGCCGTAGTCGATGCCGAGAATGCGCGGCACCTAGCGCAGCGCTCCGAGGGTGCTGTCCAGGTCGCGGCCGTCGCGGAGCGCCTGGTAGACCTCGTGCAGGACCGGCCCGCCACCGAAGAGGAACCGGCAGCAGCCGGTCGAGCCGTCGTCGCAGCCGACTTCCAGCACGGCGACATCGCCGCCGGCGACGCGGCCGAGGAGGTTGGCGAGGACGCCGGTCGTGAAGTGGCACCCCGTGCGGGCGCCTTCCGGTAGCTCGAACCACTCCCTGCCGACCAGCGCGGCGACGCCGGGGTGCAGCTCCTGGTGTTCGATCACGCCCCAGCCGAGCTCTCGGAACAGCGCGGTGAGCCGGTCCCAGAAGGAGGCGCTGGTCGCGGCGCCCAGCTCGTCGCCGGAGCCGCGGCTGAGCCGCTCGAACAGCGCGTCGCCGGCGGCGTGCCCGGCCTCGCGCAGCGCCCGGGCCGCCGCCTCGGCCCCGAGATCGCGGGTGAACGCGCGGTGGAGCGCGGGGATGGAATCTGCCGGGATCCGGATGTCTCGAGTCGTTGCCATGTTGTCGCCTCGTCGCGGGTGGATACCTATCAGGTAGTCGGTTCGGCCGATTCGGACAACTCGACGAGCTCGGCCTCGGTGAGCGTGGGCACGCCCAGCTCGCGCGCGCGGCCGGCTTTCGAGCCCGGCTCCTCGCCCAGAACCAGATAGTCGGTGTTGCCGGTGACGCTGCCGGTGACGCGGCCCCCGAGCCGCTCGACGAACGCCTTGGCCTCCTTCCGGCTCATCTCCGGCAGGGTGCCCGTGATGACGAAGCTGAGGCCGGCGAAGGGCCGCCGCTCCGCCCGGTCCACGGGCTCCTCCATACGGAGCCCCGCCGCGCGCAGTCGATCGATGAGCTCGCGGTTGCGGGGCTCGGCCATGAAGGCGGCCAGCGCGGCAGCGGTCGTCTCCCCGATGCCGTGAATGTCGGCGATCCGGTCCGCATCGGCCTCGAGAAGGGCGTCCATGTCGCCGAACTCGCGTGCGATCAGCGTGGCCGCGTGGCTGCCGACGTGGCGGATGCCCAGGGCGAAGAGCAGGCGAGACAGGGGCCGCTGCCGGGAAGCATCGATGGACGCGAGCAGGTTGCGGGCCGAGAGCTCCGCGAAACCGTCGAGCTGGAGAAGGCTGCCCTCGTCGAGGGCGTAGAGGTCGGCGAAGTCGCGGACCAGCTCCCGCTCCAGTAGCTGCCGGACGGTGCGTTCGCCGAGGCCCCGGATGTCCATGGCGCCCTGCGACACGAAGTGGACGATGCCCCAGTAGATCCGGGCGGGGCAGGAGCCGTTGGGGCAGTATACCATGACCTCGTCGGGCGGCCGCTCGACCGCGGTGCCGCACGCCGGGCACGTCGTCGGCGGCTGGAACGGCCGCTCGCCGCCGGTCCGCTCCTCGGTCAGCGCCGCCACCACCTGGGGGATGACGTCGCCGGCCCGCTTGACCAGCACCATGTCACCGTGGCGGAGGTCCTTCCGCGCCACGTCGTCGAAGTTGTGGAGCGTCGCGAGCCTGACCATGGCGCCGCCGATCTCCACCGGCTCGAGGACCGCGTACGGATTGAGCGAGCCCGTGCGTCCGACGTTGATGCGGATCTCGGTGAGCCGGGTCGTCGCCAGGTCGGGTGCGAACTTGTAGGCAATGGCCCAACGTGGCTCCCGCTCGCCGACCACGCCCAGCTCCGGCCAGAGCCGGACCGCCGCGACTTTGACGACGATGCCGTCGATCTCGTAGTCCAGCGCGCCCCGCCCGGCCTCCGTCTCCTGCGCGTAGGCGAGGACCTCGTCGAGATCCGCGCAGGTCCGGCGCTCGGGGTTCACCGGCACACCCCACGAGCCCAGCAGCTCCAGCACTTCCGCCTGGTCTTCGACGGGCAGCGACTCG
>CAYXZN010000214.1:0-3750 GCA_964469325.1 uncultured Steroidobacteraceae bacterium | reverse complement strand
GGCCCGCCACCGCGGGCAGCAGGGTCTCCTTCTTGTAGAGGGTGATCCACAGGAGCGCGGCAGCGAGCAGGACCGACACCGCGGGCGGCAGCACCGCCCCGGCGGTCCCGCCCAGCGCCGACAGCGGCACGCCCAGCAGGAGGCCCATCACCAGCCCCACGATGATCGCCGCCAGTCCCAGGCCGTACTCGTCGGCCCCGGCACGACCGATCCGCTCGATCGCCCAGCGCGCTGGGTAGAGCGTCACGTACGGGATGGCGAGATAGCCGAACAGGAAGGTGGCCGCCACCATGGCCACCAGGAAGGCGGCTCGGTTCGCATCCCCGACCGCGTTCGGGTACGTCTCGAGGATCCCCAGCCCGAGCGCGAAGCCGAAGAAGGTGCCCACCAGGGCACCCGCGAACCGGATGATGATGGCCATTTCGTTACCGATGAGTGCGGGATGACGCCGATGTCGCCGCCGATACCAGCCTGCGACGGGATGAAAGCCGCGCCACCGTAGCACGCCACTTCCCGTGGGGCAATGCCCGAAGGCTGGGGGTGGTCTGGTCTACTCTGGTGAGGTCGAGCCCGACGACGGCTCGAGCGCCGCGGCCACCGCCGCCCGCAGGTCGCTGACCCGGGCGATCCCATCGGCGCCGCCTGCTTCGCGCGCACCGCCGGTGACCAGGCGCTCGAAGCCGAGACGTTGCGCCTCGGCCAGCCGCCGGTCCGCGCGTCCCGCCGCCCGCACCCGCCCCGACAGCGACAGCTCCCCGGCCAGCACCGTCCCGTGCCGCACGGGCCGCTCGCGGAGGCTCGAGGCGAGGGCGATCGCCACCGCCAGGTCCGCGGCCGGCTCCTCGATCCGCAGGCCCCCCGCCACGTTCACGTACACGTCGTGGCCGGTCAGGTTCAGCCCCGCGTGCCGCGCCAGCACCGCGATCAGCATCAGCACCCGGCTGACGTCGATCCCCGCCGTGGCGCGACGCGGCGTCCCGTAGCCAGACGGCGCCACCAGCGCCTGGATCTCGACCGCCAGTGGCCGCGATCCCTCCAGCGCGATGGTGATCGCGCTGCCGGCCACCGGCGGCTGCTCCGACTCCAGGAAGAAGCGCGAAGCATCGGCCACCTCGGCCAGGCCGTCGCCGCGCATCTCGAGCACGCCGACCTCATCGGTCGACCCGAAGCGGTTCTTGGCCGCGCGCAGCAGTCGGGTCTGGCCCAGCCGCTCGCCCTCGAGGTAGATGACCGCGTCGACGAGGTGCTCCAGCGTGCGCGGCCCCGCCACCGTCCCCTCCTTGGTGACGTGGCCGACCAGCGCCACGCAGGTTCGCCCAGCCTTGGCCACTTCCGCCAGCCGGCTCGCCACCTCCCGCACCTGGCCGATGCTGCCCGCCGGACCGTCCAGCCCGCCGCTGCTCAGCGTCTGGACGCTGTCGACCACCGCCAGCGCCGGGGCCCGGTCCTCGATGGCGGCCACCGCGGTGTCGAGGTCCGTGGTCGCCAGCAGCGACAGCCCTTCCACCACCGCGCCGACTCGTTCGGCCCGCCCACGCACCTGCGCCGATGACTCCTCGCCCGTGACGTACAGCACCGCCGCGCCGCTGCCCTGCTGCCCACCTGCGGCCACACGCCCGGCGCCGGCCAGGCGGGCGGCGAGCTGCAGCAGCAGCGTCGACTTGCCGATCCCCGGGTCGCCGCCGACCAGCACGATCGACCCCGGCACCAGTCCCCCGCCCAGAACGCGGTCGACCTCCCCTATTCCCGAGGCCAGCCGGTCCGCCTCCGCGCTGGACACCGCGCCGATCGGCTCGATGGGGATGGAGGTGAGCATCGGCGTGCGCTCTCGGCCGGCCCCGCCAGCCCGCGTGCGCGGCCCGCGCGGCGCCACCGTCTCGACCAGCGTGTTCCACGCCGCGCACGAGAGGCACTGGCCCGCCCACTTCGGGGTCTCGGCACCGCACTGCTGGCAGACGTAGATGGTTCGGACGGCGGGCATCGGCCGCGCCATCTTGCCACGGGCGGCTCACCCGCCGCTTACCGCGCGGTTAACGCGTCGGGGGGTGGGTCGACCTGCGACGTCCGCCGAAACCCCTGGCGATTGAATCGGCGACGGAATCTCTACGACCGACGCTTCCGCCGACTGCTCAAACGCCAAGCGAGTGAGGTATCGGCCGAACGAAACCTCCCCGCCGTTCCTCCGACGCCTCAAACGCCGGGTGATTAGCGGTCCGCCCTCACGGTCGTTTCTCCGACGCCTCAAACCACGGGCGTTTCAGCCGACAAGCTGGAGGGCTCAGCTCCCCGCGGAGGCGGCCTCCACCTTCTCCTTCACCGGGGCGGCGCCGGGCTTGCGCTCGATCACCAGCTCGCCGCCCTCACTGGCGTCGACGACGATCTCGTCGCCGGCCTCGAACGAGGCCTCGAGCATCCGCTCGGCCAGCTGGTCCTCGATCTGGTTCTGGATCTCGCGCCGCAGCGGGCGTGCACCGAAGGCCTGGTCGTAGCCCTTGGTGATGATGGCGTCCTTCGCGGCGTCGGTGACCACCAGCTCCATCTGCTGCTGGGCGAGCTGCTGCTTCACCCGGACCAGCATCAGGTCCACGATCTCCCGGATCTCCTCGCGGCTCAGGGCGCGGAAGACGACGGTGGCGTCGATGCGGTTCAGGAACTCGGGGCGGAAGACGTTCTTCAGCTCGCCCAGCACCTTCTCCTTCATCCGCTCGTAGTCCGCGGTCTGCGGCTGCCCCGCCCCTCCGGGCCGGAAGCCGATCGTGGTGTCCTTCTGGAGCAGCTGCGCCCCCGCGTTCGAGGTCATGATGATGATCGTGTTGCGGAAGTCGACCCGGCGCCCCTTGGCATCGGTCAGGTGCCCGTCCTCCAGGATCTGGAGGAGGATGTTGAAGACCTCCGGGTGTGCCTTCTCGATCTCGTCGAGCAGCACCACGCTGTACGACTTACGACGGACCGCCTCAGTCAGCTGGCCGCCCTCGTCGTAGCCGACGTATCCGGGCGGGGCGCCGACCAGGCGCGAGACGTTGTGGCGCTCCATGAACTCGCTCATATCGATCTTCACGAGCGCATCCTCGCTGCCGAACATGAACTCGGCCAGCGCCTTGGCCAGCTCTGTCTTGCCGACGCCGGTTGGTCCCAGGAAGACGAACGAGCCGATCGGCCGCTTCGGATCCTTCAGCCCGGCGCGCGCGCGGCGCACCGCCCTCGAGATCGTCTCGATCGCCTCCTGCTGCGCGATGACCCGGTGGTGCAGCGCGTCCTCCATGTGCAGCAGCCGCTCGGACTCCTCCTGGCTGATGCGGATGACCGGGATCCCGGTCCACATGCTCACCACCTGGGCGATGTCGTCCTCGGTGACGACCGGCGTCTCCTTGCCGGTCTCCTCCTGCCAGGCGCCGCGCAGCTGGTCGATCTTCTCCTTGGCCTGCGACTCGGCGTCGCGCAGGCTGGCCGCCGCCTCGTAGTCCTGGCTGCCGATCGCCTCGTCCTTCTGGCGGGTGATCTCGTCCAGCTCGTGCTGCGCCTCCTTCAGCTCCGGCGGAGCCGATGACTTGCGCAGCCGGACCCGCGACCCGGCCTCGTCGATCAGGTCGATCGCCTTGTCGGGGAGGGCCCGATCGGCGACGTAGCGCACGCTCAGGTCGACCGCCGCACGGACCGCCTCGTCGCTGATCTTGACCCGGTGGTGCTCCTCGTACCGCTCGCGGATGCCGAACAGGATGTCGACCGCCTCGTCGACCGTCGGCTCCTCGA
>CAYXZN010000213.1:0-3796 GCA_964469325.1 uncultured Steroidobacteraceae bacterium | reverse complement strand
TGTCGGAGTCGACGATCACCTCGGTCAGGAGGTGCGGCAGCCCCTTGTACTGGGCCAGCTCGACGCGCTTGGGGTCGATCAGGATCAGCTTCACCTCGCTGGGGGTGTTGCGCGTCACCAGCGAGCAGATGATCGCGTTCACGCACACGCTCTTCCCCGAGCCGGTTGCACCGGCGATCAGCAGGTGCGGCATCTTGGCCAGGTCGGCCGCGAACGGCTGCCCCGCCACGTCCTGTCCGAGCGCGAAGGCCAGCCCATCGCGCTCCGCCAGCTCCTCGAACACGCGGGAGGCGAGCACCTCCTTGAGGGTCACCAGGTCGAACGCGCTGTTCGGGATCTCGATGCCCACGTACGGCTCGCCGGGGATCGGGGCCTCGATCCGGATGGAGCGCGAGGCCAGCGCCAGGGCCAGGTTGTCGGCCAGCCCCTCGATCCGCGACAGCTTGATCCCCGGCTCCACCTCCAGCGCGTACTGGGTGACCACGGGCCCCTCCTGGATGCGGGCCACCTTGACGCCGATGCCGAAGTGGGCCAGCGTCTCGCGGATCCGCTGTCCCTTGGCGGCCAGGTCCAGCTGCGCCACCGCCGCCTCCGGCGGGTCTGCGAGCAGCGCCAGGGGCGGCAGCTGCCAGGTCTGCCCGGGCCCCTCCAGCGCCGCGTCCGGCTCGGTCACCTCTCCCACCTCGTGGAGGTGCTCGATCTCGATGCTCTCGAGATCGGCCGAGGCGGGCGGGCGGGCGCCCTCGCCGTCCTCCGGCGGCCCCTCCCCGTCCGTCTCGCGCTGCACGGGCGGGGCAGGTGCCTGGCCGGGCCCGGTGACGGGGCCGGGCGCCGGGCGCGGGCCGGGCCGCTCGCGACGCACGATCAGCGGCTCCTCCTGGTCGTCCCCGAAGCCGAGGGCGGACCGCACCCGGTCCAGCAGGCCGCCGGTCGCCGCCGGCTCAGGCTCTGGCGGTCGCTCCCGGTCCGGTCGTCGGCGCGCCTCCGCGCTCGCCCGCGTCGCCGCGGCGGCCTCGGCCGCCTGGCGCTCGTCGCGACGGTCGAGGTACACCGCCAGCAGGTCGCCGACGGTCATGTTGAAGTAGAGCAGCAGCCCCAGGGCGAAGAGCAGCGCCGCCACCACCCACGCTCCGACCCCGCCAAGGGCCGCGCTGAGCAGCTGCGCCACCGCGTAGCCGATCACGCCGCCCCCCTCCCTCAGCTCGACCATCTCCGGGCTCGCCCCCACCGCCAGGTGGAACATGCCCAGCAGCGAAAGGCCGATGAGGACCACGCCGGCCGCCGCCATCCACCGCTCGGCGGGCCGCGTCTTCATCCACAGCATCAGCGCGAAGCCGAGCAGGATCGGCGGCGCGAAGGCGATCCCCCAGCCGACCAGGTAGCGGAGCAGGTCGTGCCAGGGGCGCACGATGGCGCCCGCGTTCGGGGCGAACAGGGCGATCACCGACACGATCGCCAGCAGCAGCAGCACGAAGGCGAGCAGCTCGCGGAGGAGCCGGGCGGGGATCCGGGGCAGGGAGCGCTGACGGGCTCGGCTCCGGGCCCGGGTCCGTCGCCGTCGTCGCGTCGCCACCGGGGATCAGACCTCCATAACGATCGGCAGGATCATCGGCCGACGCTTGGTGCGCTCGAAGAAGTAGCGCGCCAGCTCGTCGTGGATCTTCGCCTTCAAGTATCCCGGCTCGGCGCTGTGCTCGTCGCGCTTCGGCTGGCGCAGCGCGGCGGCGAGGTGGTCGCGGGCCGCGGCCAGCAGCGGGTCGTCCGGCTCGGACAGGAAGCCGCGTGTGACGAGGTCCGGCCCCGAGATCGCCTGTCCGGTCTTCAGGTCGACGGTCAGCGCCACCATCACCACCCCGTCGTGACCCAGGTGGCGCCGGTCGCGGAGCACCACCCCGTCGATGCCGTCGACGGCGGCGATCCCGTCGACCAGCACCGCTCCAGCCGTGACGCTGCCCGCCAGGCGGGCCCGCTCCCCGTCGAACTCGACCACCTGGCCGTTCTCGAGCACGAAGATGCGGTCGACCTGCACGCCCACGTCCTCGGCCACCAGCCCGTGCTGCACGAGCATGCGGTACTCGCCGTGGATCGGGATGAAGTGGCGCGGCTTCACCAGACGCAGCATCAGCTTCAGCTCCTCACGCGACCCGTGGCCCGAGACGTGACAGTGCTTGAGCGGCTCGTAGTGCACCATCGCCCCCTCCTTGAAGAGGTTGTCGATGGTCTTCGCCACCGCCTCCTCGTTGCCGGGGATCGGCGAGGCCGAGATGATCACCGTGTCGCCGGGCTCGATGTCGATGAAGCGGTGGTCGCGGTTGCTCATCCGCGTCAGGCCCGACATCGGCTCGCCCTGGGAGCCGGTGGTCATCACCACCAGCCGGTCGTGCGGCAGCTTCGAGAGCTGGTCCTTGCGAACCAGCGTCCCATCGCGGGGGTCGAGGTATCCCAGCTCGAGCGCGATGGCGACGTTCTGCTCCATGCTCCGGCCGAGCGCCACCATCTTCCGGTCGTGGGCCGCCGCGGCGTCGATGACCTGCTGGACGCGGCCGATGTTGCTGGCGAAGGTGGCCACGATCACCCTGCCCGAGGCGGCGCCGATCAGCTGCTCGATCGACTCCCCCACCGTCCGCTCGCTGAGCGTGTACCCCTCCTTCTCCGCGCGCGTCGAGTCGGAGAGCAGGAAGTCGACGCCGCGGTCCCCCATCTCGGCCAGGATGCCCAGGTCGGCGTGCAGCCCGTCGGGCGGGGTGAGGTCGAACTTGAAGTCGCCGGTGTGGACCAGCCGTCCGACCGGGGTGTCGATGGCGTAGCCGACGCCGTCGGGGATGGAGTGGTTGACCCGGAACGGGGTGACCCGGAAGACGCCCACCTCGACCTCGCGTCCCGGCTCGACCTGCCGAAGCTCGGTGCGGTCCAGCAGCTTGTGCTCCTTGAGCTTGCCCTGGACCAGCCCTCGGGTGAGGCGGGTGGCGTAGATCGGGACGCCCGGCAGCTTCGGCAGCACGTACGGCAGCGCGCCGGTGTGGTCCTCGTGGCCGTGGGTCAGCAAGATGGCGCGGATGCGCTCACGGTTCTCCTCGAGGTACGTGACGTCGGGGATCACCAGGTCGATGCCCAGCATCTCCGGCTCGGGGAAGGCGAGACCGCAGTCGATCACCACGATCTCGCCGGCCGCTTCGACGACCGTGATGTTCTTCCCCACCTCGCCGACTCCGCCGAGTGGGATGACGCGCAGGAGGTCTGGCATGAAGCTCCCTGGTTGGCTTAGAAGAGGGTCATCTGCTGCTGCCCATCTTGACGCTCCGACGCCTCGGGCAGCGGGGCTTCGCGCTGCTCCGCCTCCGGATCCGGCGCCGCCTCGAGCCGCTCGGTCTCGAGCGCCTGGCGCGCCGCCAGCAGCGCCGCGGGAAGGCCCCGGATGTCGCGGAACAGCGTGTCGCGCAGCGACGCCTGGTGCAGCGCCGCAGCCGGATGGTACATCGGGAAGACGAACCGTCCGGCCGATCGGCGCAGCTGGCCGTGGACGGCGCCGATCCGCGCGCCGGGCAGGTAGCGCTGCAGAGAGTGGCGGCCAAGGGTGACGATCACCGCAGGATCGAGCACTTCCTCCTGCCGATCGAGGTAGGCACCGCAGGCCGCAATCTCTGCCGGTTCGGGGTCGCGGTTGCCCGGCGGACGGCACTTCACCACGTTGGTGATGAAGACGTCCCCCCGCTCCCAGCCGATGCTGGCCAGCAGCTCGGTCAGCAGCTGGCCGGCGGGGCCGACGAACGGGCGTCCGGTGGCGTCCTCGCGCTGG
>CAYXZN010000212.1:0-3873 GCA_964469325.1 uncultured Steroidobacteraceae bacterium | reverse complement strand
CCGGCCCGGCACCCACTCTGGACGGGCGTCGGAGCCGGGGTGGGCGTCGCGCGCGGCGTCACCGTCGAACCCGGGATGGGCGTCACACCCGGCTCATCGGCAACTACCAGCTGCCACCCCGCCTCGAGCACGTTCGGGTCTTCGGCCAGGCTCGGGTAGCGGTCCGCGTTCCACGCCTGGAGCTGCGAGACGGTGACGCGGTACGTGCGCGCGATCGAGAAGAGCGTGTCGCCGCCCCGCACCGTGTAGATGGTCCCGGGCGGTGCGCTCCCCGTGGGTGATGGCGAGGGCGAGCCGCTGGGCGCCGCGGACGGCGAGCCCGGGCCCGGGTCGTCGGTGGGTCGGGCAGTCGGGCCGCCGGCCGACGTCGGCGTTGGCGACGCGGCAGGCTCCTGGACGCAGGCCGGGAGGAGGAGGAGCGCGGCCAGCAGCAGGCGGCTCGGGAAGCGGCGCCAGGACGGCATACGGATCAGTTCCGCGGGAACTGGAGGTCGCCGGGTGAGACGGAGGGCATCGCCCCCTGGCCCAGGAGGCGGGACTCCCGGTGCAGCAGGTCGAGGGCCCTCGACAGTCGCGCCGCCGCGGTTGGCAGCTCCAGCAGCTCCTGCTTGCGAACCAGCTCCACCTGGAGCACGCCCGAGACCGCGTAGCTGGCGGCGACGGGGTCGCGGGGCAGGCGGATCGGCTTCAGAACCTCGTCGATGGAGGCGGTCACGGTGCGGATCTCCGGTGCATCACGCCCCACGGACGCAGCGGCGGCGACGAAACGTTTCACGCTGGCCATGTACTCGTCGAGCGCGTCCTGCACGCGCCCCACCAGCGCCGCGCCCCCCTCGCCCTCGGGGTCGTCGAGCGGGGTCGCCTCGACCACGGCGTAGGGGCCGCCACGATCCACCCCGCTGAGCACCGCCCGGCTGACCCCGACCGCCAGCACGGCGAAGCGCCCGTCGGCCAGCTGGTCACCGCTCCGCACCTCGGCGATGGTGCCCATCGCCTGCGCCTGGGGGTCGTCGCCAACCTCCTGGCCCTCGGTGATCATGCTCACCACCAGGCGGCCGTCCCAGGGCGATCCGGGGCGGAGCAGGTCACGCGCCATGGCCCGGTACCGCGGCTCGAAGAGGTTGAGCGGCATCGGCAGGTGCGGGAACAGGACCGCGTGCAGCGGCAGGAACGGGAGTCGCATCTGCGATGGATCGTCCCACGCTGCCGGCCGGGCCGCAACCGGTCGGGCCGGCCCCCTCAGCCCTCGTCGACGAAGGTGGTGTCGATCTGCGCCCGCTGCAGCTTCCCGGAGTAGTCGACGTACACGCTCTTCCACTCGCTGAAGAAGTCGAGCGACGCCTGCCCCACCTCCCGGTGACCGTTGCCGGTCGCCTTGGTCCCGCCGAAGGGGAGGTGCGCCTCGGCGCCGATGGTGCCGTGGTTCACGTAGCCCAGCCCGGACTCGAAGTCGCGGATGCTGCGGAAGGCGATGTTCACGTCCTGGGTGAAGATGGAGGTCGAGAGGCCGTACTTCACCCCGTTCACGACCCGCACCGTCTCCTCCCAGGAGTCGACCGGGATGACCGCCGTCATCGGCCCGAAGATCTCCTCCTGCGCGATGCGGGCATCGGCTTTGACGTTGGCGAAGACGGTGGGCTGGAAGAAGGAGCCCCGGGCCAGGCTGCCGGTGCTGGCAGGCTCGCCGCCGATGACCAGGTCCCCCTCTCCCCGGCCGACCGCGGCGTAGGAGGCGATCCGCTCCACCGCCCGGTCGTTGATCACCGGCCCGACGTCGGTCTTCTCCTCCAGGCCGTCGCCCAGCACGAGCTGCGCGACGCGCTGGCGCAGCCGGTCCACGAACTGGTCGTGCACCTCGCGATGCACCACCACCCGGCTGGCGGCGGTGCAGCGCTGGCCGCTGGTGCCGAAGGCCGACCACGTGACCGAGTCGAGGGCGAGGTCGAGGTCCGCGTCGCGCCAGACGACGATCGGGTTCTTGCCGCCCAGCTCCAGGCTGACCCGCTTCAGCGTCTTCGCGGCACGGGTGCTGATGTCGACGCCGGTCTCCGTGTGGCCGGTGAACCCGACCAGCCGGACGTCGGGGTGCTCGACCAGCGCGTGACCCACCTCGCTTCCCGAGCCGGTCACCACGTTGAGGACGCCCGCCGGAAGTCCACCGTCTGCCAGGATCTGCGCGAAGCGGACGGCGCAGGCCGGCGTGTCCGATGCGGGCTTGAGGACCACCGTGTTGCCGCAGATCAGCGCCGGGAAGAGCTTCCAGGCGGGGATGGCGATGGGGAAGTTCCACGGGGTGATCAGCGCGGCCACGCCGATCGGCCGCCGGATGGCCATCGCGAACTTGTCGGGCATCTCCGACGGGGTCGTGTAGCCGAACAGCCGGCGACCCTCGCCGCCCATGTAGTAGGCGACGTCGATCGCCTCCTGGACGTCGCCGCGCGCCTCGGGCAGCACCTTGCCCATCTCGCGCGTCATCAGGCGCGCAAGCTCCTCCTTGTGCTCGACCAGCAGCCGGGCGATCCGAAACAGGATCTCGCCGCGCTTGGGCGCGGGCATGCCGCTCCAGGCCGGGTAGGCGACTCGCGCGGCTGCCACGGCGGCATCGACGTCCTCCGGTCCGGAGGCGGGGAACTCGCCCACCGCCTCGTCGTGGTTGGCAGGGCTGACGCTGGTGAAGGTGCGGCCGGAGCGGGCGTCCACCCACTCCCCGCCGATCAGGTTGCGGAAGGTGGTGGCCACGGATCTCGACTCTCCAGTTGGCGCGGCGCGTTCGGGGGACGGCCCATTGATCGAAACCGGTGTACGCGCGACGATTGTACGCGGCTGCCGGAACAGCGCTTGCTCGGCGACAGAGGAGAGAAAGGAGCGACAGATGCGAAGCGCGAGGGAGCTGCACGGCCTGGCGGTGGTGGACATCCAGGGCGGGAAGCGGCTCGGACACATCGATGAGGTTGTGATCTCGCCGGATGACCTCCGGCTGCTCGGGTTCGTGTTGAAGCAGGGAAACCTGCTATCCCATCGCGAGCGAATCGTGGAGGTGGAGAGCGTGCACTCCATCGGCGCCGACGCGGTCACCATCGCCAGCGAGGACGTGGTACGCGAGGCGGATGCGGCAGGTGACCCCTTCCGGGAGGCACGCAGCGGCGAACGACGCCTGGCGGGGGCGAAGGTGGTCACCGAGGAGGGGAAGCTGCTGGGGATTATCGACGACTTCTCCATCGATGAGAGCCAGCAGCGTGTCGCGGCGCTGACGCTGCGCGGCGGGCTGTTCTCCGGCGGCGACGCCCTCCCCGCCGAGCGGATCGTCTCGGTTGGCCCCGACGTGGTGGTGGTGCGCGGCGAGGGAGTGGAACCGCGGCACGAGGACGCCGCGCTGGGCGGCGGGCGCGACGACCCGGCGGCCCGTCGCAGCGATGAGCCGATGGACGGCCCGCCCAGTCCCACCGCCACCGACTGATCCAGCCCGATTGCCGATCTCGCCGGGTCTGCTACCGTGGCGCACCCACCGAGGTCGAAGGCTTGTCCAGCGTCAGAAGAAGCTCCGGCACACTGGTCGACGAGGCGCGGGCCGCCCTGGCGGCGCACCGCTGGGCCGAGGCGATCGAGCTGCTCGGGCGAGCCGACCCCCACGAGCTGGAGCCAGCGGACCTCGATGGGTACGCGCAGGCCGCCTGGTGGACGGGTAGGCTCCAGCTGGCGATCGAGATCCGGGAGCGGGCCTTCGCCGAGCACCTGAAGCGTGGCGATCGAGCCGGTGCGGCGGCAGTCGCCCTCGCGGTGGCCAACGACCATGGCCACCGCCTGGAGAGCTCCCTGGCCAGCGGCTGGGTCCGCCGCGCCGAACGGCTGCTGGAAGGCGAGCCGGAGACGCGC
>CAYXZN010000211.1:2447-3885 GCA_964469325.1 uncultured Steroidobacteraceae bacterium | reverse complement strand
GACGGGAAGAAGCTCCTCCTGACGCGGGTCCTGCGCACCTTCGGGTACGGCTACCTGGGCGTGGTGCTGGGCATCTACCTGGACGAGCTGGGCCTCGACCCGTTCACCATCGGCGTCATCCTGACCGGCGCCGTCGCCGGATCGGCCGCCATGACCGTCTTCTGGTCGCTGGTCGCCGATCGCTTCGGGCGGCGGCGCACCGCGGTCACCATGGCCGCCCTGATGGTGGTCGGCGGGCTGCTGTTCGCCGTCACCGACAGGACTCCGATCCTCCTGCTGGGCGCGTTCACCGGCACCATCAGCGCCACCAGCTCCGAGGTCGGCGTCTTCATCACCGTCGAGCAGGCGGTCCTGCCGCAGACCGCGCCGGATCATCGGCGCACCTGGCTGTTCAGCGTCTACAACACCTTGGCCAACTTCGCCGGTGCCGCCGGCGCGCTCTTCGCCGGCTCGGTCGGCCTGTTCGCCGGGCTTGGCCTGGCCGGCGCCGATGCCTACCGGCCGCTGTTCGTCCTGTACGCGCTCATCGGCCTGGCCAACCTTGGACTGTTCGCGTCCCTCTCGGACCGGGTGGAGGTCGTGCGCCTGCACGGCGAGCGGCGGTTCCTGGGCGTGCACCGCTCGAAGGGGACGGTGGCGAAACTGGCGGGCCTGTTCGCCCTGGATGCGTTCGCGGGCGGGTTCGTGGTCACCTCCCTGGTCGCCTACTGGTTCAGCCTGCGCTGGGGGATGAGCGTCGAGCTGCTGGGGGTGATCTTCTTCTGGGTCGGGCTGCTGTCGGGCCTGTCGCTCCTGGCCGCCGGATGGCTGGCGGGGCGGATCGGCCTCCTCAACACCATGGTCTTCACCCACCTCCCGTCGAACGTGCTGCTCATGCTGGTCCCGCTGGCGCCCACCGCGTGGCTGGCGGTGCTGCTCTTCCTGGCGCGGATGAGCATCTCGCAGATGGACGTGCCCACCCGGCAGTCGTACACCATGGCCGTGGTCGATCCCGACGAGCGGACCGCGACCGCCGGCCTGACCAACGTGGCACGCAGCACGGCCAGCGCGATCAGCCCGGTCCTGGCGGGGTTCGCGTTCAGCATCGGCGCGCTGGGGGCTCCGTTCGTGATCGCGGGCGGCCTGAAGATCGCCTACGACCTGCTGGTCTTCTCCGCGTTCCGCCGCGTTCGACCGCCCGAGGAGATGGGTTGAGGCGCTCGGCCTCCCTGTCGGGTGGCTGGGCCGTCAGGCATCAGGGGGTGAGGCTTCGGCCAGTAGGCTGCGTATCGGTCCTGCCCCCGACCGCGTCCTCGACCTCGGAGGCGGACTGCACGGCAGCCACCATGGACGCCACCGCTGCCTCGTCGCTCAGGCCGTGGCGCTGGGTCAGCGACTGCCAGGTCGCGAACTCCAGCGCCGTGCCGGCCAGGGCGCGGGCACACTCGCCCGCCGCTCC
>CAYXZN010000211.1:0-2347 GCA_964469325.1 uncultured Steroidobacteraceae bacterium | reverse complement strand
GCGATGGCGGTGATGGTCGCCTGCGCGGGCCCGACGTCGCGGTGCAGCTCGAAGGCGGCCCGCACGATCCGCTCGCGGGTCTCGTGCATCGCCTCTCGCCGCCGTCCGAGCCGATACCGGCGCCTTCTCCCCACCGTCGCCATTCGTCTACCACCGCTGTTCCATCAAACGTTGACGCCGATTCTAGGGTACGCGTGTGTGCCGCGAAACATCGGCGGCCAGGGAAGCAGTGGGGAGATTCGCACGACGATGAGCATTCCGACCGGCGATCTGGAGAAGGTGGCCCGCGCGGCTGACGAGGGCGAGGCGCTCTGGGTGATCGGCGGCCTGTACACGTACAAGGCGGTCCACGCGGAGACCGGTGCATATTTCGCCTGTGAGGTCAAGGCGCCCGATGGATTCGCGATCCCGGTTCACTTCCACGACGACGAGGAGGAGGGATTCTACGTCGCCTCCGGCGAGGTCACCATCTTCCTGGGCGACGAGGAGCGGCGGCTGTCGGCAGGCGGCTTCGCGCTGGCGCCGCGCGGCGTGGAGCACGCCTTCCGGCTCGAGACGCCCGATGCGACACTGCTCCTGCTGCTCAGTCCCGGGACCAAGCACGAGGCGCTCTTCCGCGAGATGGGTGAGCTAGCTCCTGAGCGCGTTCCGCCGCCCCCGCCGTCCGAGGCGCCGGACCCGGCCGGGCTGGCGGAGATCGCCGCGCGTCACGGGACGCGGATCGTCGGTCCTCCGCCGATCCGAAGCTGAAAGCTCAATTCCGGATGCCTAACGGGCAAGATGAAGGGCGCCGAGCCGCGAATCGGCTCTGAAACCGCCTCTTACATGGCCTTTTCGTCACCGGGCGAACGCCGCGGCCAAGACGAGCCCTCCGGAACGGGTCTCGTTGGCCGTTAGACATCACCACCTGAGCTTTCGGCCACGTGCGACCCTTCGACCCCGGCCTTGGCGTCCCTCCCGGTCAGAACGCAGCGCGCGATGCTTGCGTCGACGGCCGGCTTGCCGCCATCCTCCGAGCTAATGCGCGCCCGGCCGACCACGTTCTGGCACCTGGTGTTGACCAGCTTGGTGCCGCTGGCCGGCGTCCTGGTGCTGGGGTGGGATGTCTGGGCTCTGCTGGCCATCTTCTGGCTGGAGAACGTCGTGATCGGCGTCTTCAACGTGCCGCGCCTGTGGCTGGCCCGTGGCCCCATCACGGCCGGCAACGGGCTCCTGACTCTCCAGGTGCCCGACCTCCCGCGCCTCCTGCGTGTGGTGATGGTGCCCTTCTTTGTTCTCCACTACGGCATGTTCACCGCCGTACACGGCTTTTTCGTGCTGGTGATCCTACCGACCAGCATCGGCGCAAGCGGTGTGTCGGGCGCCGATGCCCTCTCCGCCCTGGTCGTTCCGCCCATGGTCCTGCTCGCGGCCGCCGTGCCGATCGCTGTGGCGGAGTCGATCGATCTTCGTGAATGGCTCCGGGCAGGCGGCCCGGCTCGGACCTCATCCGTGCATCAGATGTCTGCGCCGTACCGACGCGTCGTCCTGCTCCACGTCGTCATCCTCTTCGGCGGCATTGCGATCGCCATGCTCCACAGCCCCCTGCCGCTGCTGATCGCCCTCGTGGTGGCCAAGGGCGGGGGCGAGCTCTGGACCGCGCGTCGACGCGCCGCGTCGGCCACCTACTCGGAAGCCGCGATCGGCGCGGGCCCGGGGCCGTGACGGCAGGGAGCCGATCGGCTGGTCTTGGCGACGCGCTCAGCAGAGGACGCTGCCGGCGCAGAGCTCGTCGACCCGCTCCTCGAACGACTCGATCGCCTCCTCGATGCGGTCGAGTCGACGCAGGATTTCGGCGTCGTCGCCCGATGACGGGCCACTGGATCCGCCACCCACCGGCTGGATCTGGTCAATCCGCTCCTCCAGCCGCACCACCGCGTCCTCGAGCTGTCGTGCGGAATCGGCCTCGAAGGCGTCCAGCCGGGCGATCTGGGAGGAGGTGCCCGCCTCCATCGCCCGTATGTCGCTCTCGAGCTCCTGCACCCGGGCGAACAGCAGCCCGGCCACCGCGAGCGTGACCACCTGGAGCACCACCACTCCGACCAGGACGAGCGTGCGCATGCTCACCTACAGAAGCACGCGCCGGACCACCCCGCGCTTCGGCCGGACGTAGCTCAGCGCCAGTCGACGGAGATCACCTCCACCGGCTCCGATAGCCCCTTGAGCTCCAGCACTCGCGGCTGCCCGGCGGCAAAGGACCGCCGCGCACCCCCCAGCGTGGCCCGGCTGACCAAGATCTCCCCTGCCTCGGCTGCCGCGCCGATTCGGGCGGCCTGGTTGACCCCGATCCCGGTGTAGTCCAGGCCCA